>DAOVVZ010000040.1:0-7802 GCA_030636915.1 Methylomarinum sp.
GGTGCGGCGTATTCTGAGTCCTGATATGGCTCAAGCAATTACCTTAACACTAAACATTAGTCGAAAAACTGTTTCAAATTGCCATTACCTGATCAAAAATAAATTACATGATGATTTTTTGATTAGACGGACAACAATGTTAATGATCATTGCGGAACAAATACTCTTATCTAAACAACTAACAACCCAACTTGTAGCGGACGAATATTGAGCTGCCGGAAAAAATGCATTTTGATGGGGGTTCGAATATGTTGCATGTTAACTTATCTCTTTTGGGCTAGCTGCCAACTCAACCCAAAAGGTGCTTCCTTCACCTTCAATACTTTCAACCTCAAGCTTTCCTCCCATTAGCTCAATAATTTTTTTAGTAATTGGCAGACCAATCCCTGTACCTTCCACATCAGATTTTTCTGCCCCTAACCGGTTAAATGATTCGAATAATTTAGGGAAATCTTTTTTTGCGATACCTTTTCCCATATCCGCTACACCAATTTTTATACGCCCCTTCGAAAGCGGTTTAACTAATATATTAACCTCACCATTAAGCTTGTTGTATTTTATTGCATTACTAAGCAAGTTAAGAAAAATCTGTTTCAGTCTTTTGTGATCAGCTGTCAACGTGTATAGGACATCTCTTTTACGAGGAAAATTAAGATTTACGTTAAATTTGTTAGCCATCGGCATAGTCAAACTGAAGGCTTCTTTGATGATTTCTGCCAGTTCAACTTCTGATAAATTTATATCAATAATACCTGCTTCAATTTGTGCTAGGTTAGTCACTTCATTGATTAAATCCTCTTGATGTCTAGCGGCATTTAAAATAAAAGTACAACTCTCTAATATATTGGTACTATCAGTTTCAACTTCAATTAGCTGGGCAAATCCATGAATAGCATTTAATGGTGTTTTCAATTCATGTGCTAACCGAGTAATGAACTCCGACTTTGCATAATTAGCTTTTTCGGCCACTAATTTTGCCTCTCTAAGCTTACGTTCCATTTCTCGATTCTCTAAACGCATTTCTAATCGAGATAATACTTCAAACTGAGAGAGGGGCTTAGTAATATAATCAGTTGCGCCACTAGCAAAAGCTTCTTGAACCAATTCAGGCTTTTGTAAAGCCGTCATAATGATAATGGGAGTGTACTTATACTTCAGCTCCTGGCGTACTCTCCTGGTGACTTCAAGTCCAGATTGGCCTGGCATTTCAATATCCATCAAGATCAAATCAAATTCATTGTCTTGAATGAGTTGAAAGGCCTGGTTACCATCGGCTGCCTCAGTAATATCAACATCTAAAGTCTTTAAAATCTCTTTTAAATACAAGCGGATACTTTCGACGTCATCCACAATTAATATTTTCAGTAAATTCATATGTTTTTTATTAGTATGCAATTTAATTGCACGACTTTAAATGCTATAAAAGTTGACGATATTGCATTAAAACATATCTGTACCAACAAATATACTTACTAATTGTAAGGATGTGCTGACAGCAGTACTGGGCAATCGGAATTAAACTAGCTTGGCTTTTCAATCAACAATTTAAAAAAATTATGGACTCAAGCGTGTCAAAAAAATCAATTTCTTTGGATTTCTATCGTTAGTCGACTTGTTCAAACTTACGCCTTACGGCCTCATCTCGCGCATCATTAATCTCCCTCATGATACTTTTAACATCAGCCTTTTTATTGCTACCTTTAAAATAGCCCGTCAGTTTGGTATCAGGTGTCAAATTACCACTCTCATAAATTTTCCAGATTTCTTTAGCGTAGCTGGTTGTAATTAGTGATGGTGCAAAACGTCCAAAGTAGGCCGCCAGATTATTAACATCCCTTTCCAGCATCCTAGCCGCATTATTATTAGCTGACGCATCTACAGCCTGAGGTAAATCGATAATCACTGGACCATGCATATCAATGAGTATATTAAATTCAGATAAATCACCGTGGACCAGTCCTGCACAGAGCATTCTAACCACTTCTTTAATCAGCAAGCCGTGGTACTCCTCCGCTTGCTCAGCACTCAACTCAAGATCGTTAAGTCTGGGGGCTGCAGCTCCATGCTCATCAGTGACCAACTCCATTAGCAACACACCTTCAACAAAGTTATGGGGCTGCGGAACACGGACACCTGCGGCGGCAAGACGATATAAAGCATCAACTTCGGCATTTTGCCAAACTTCTTCCTGCTGTTTACGACCATACTGGCTCTTCTTTTCCATTGCTCTAGCCTGGCGACTGTTTCTTACTTTCCGCCCCTCTTGATACAAAGCCTGTTTATGGAAACCACGTTTGTTCGCTGCTTTATAGACTTTCGCACAGCGCACTTCACCTTCAGATTGCACTACATAGACAGCCGCCTCCTTGCCACTTTTTAGTGGATGCATAATTTCATCGACAAAACCGTCACGCACCAGTATTTCGAGACTTTTTGGTGTTTTCATAGCAGCGCCTTATAGCTTGTACGGGTAAAAATAAAGAACGTAGAGATCATTGGATTTAGTACTGTCATGCTTTTGCGAAAAATAGAGGTGTCATAGGAATTAAAAGAAAAGCCCGCAAGGCCTATCTTGAGAGAAAGAAACTTCTTTGCATCATACACAAAAAAATCGGTAACCATACAGTATGTTGTAGATTTTACAAGTTCACCGTCTAAATGGATAAGTAAATTTGATTTATGTACACTTTTACCAAAAGTCATTATAATGCCTTTAAACCCACTTTATTCATCGCTATTTTATTTGATCTTATGCCTACAAGCTCTTCTTCAAAACAATCTGGTGGCGCCAGAGTTGGTGCCGGCCGTAAAAAAGGCTCCTCAGTCTACGGAGAAACAACTCAGGCTATTCGAGTACCTGAAAGTATGATTCCTGAAGTAAAGTCTATGCTGACAGTACGAAAGCAACAATTTTCTGCTTTTAATGCCCTCTCAGGAAATCTATTCTTTCCAGTACTTAATCCTTCAAAAATGACTACTGTGCCTTTGTTTACATCTAAAGTTGCAGCAGGCTTTCCATCACCCGCCGATGATTATATTGAAAAGACCTTAGATTTAAATGATTTACTCATTCAAAAACCGGCAGCTACCTTTTTTGTACGTGCAGAAGGCGAATCTATGCTTGGAGCGGGCATACACCCTAACGATATTTTAGTGGTGGATCGTTCCATTAAACCCGTTCTGGGTAAGATTGTAATTTGTGCATTAAATGGAGAGTTAACGGTGAAACGCTTAAAAAGCATTGGGCATGAAATTATTTTAGGCGCTGAGAACCCTGAATATAAAGACATTGTTGTTCATCAATCCATAGAACTCATCATTTGGGGGGTGGTGACTAACGTGATTCATTCCGTTTAATGCCGCAACAAGCACTGATTGCTTTAGTTGATTGCAATAATTTTTATGTCAGTTGTCAACGTGTTTTTCGCCCAGACCTACACAATAAACCCATTGCAGTCTTAAGTAATAATGACGGCTGTATTGTTGCTCGTAGCCAAGAGGTTAAAGATTTAGGCATTAAAATGGCAACCCCTGTACATCAGGTGCAGGATCTGATAAATCGTCACAATATCCAGTTATTCTCATCTAATTATGCACTGTATGCCGACATGTCTCGTCGGGTGATGCAAAGCCTGGAACCCTTCTCACCCAATGTTGAGGTTTATTCTATTGATGAGTCATTTTTAGATTTAACTGAGGTTTGCAGTCAAAACCCAACAGCTTATGCTCAGAAAATTAAAGCTACCGTTGTTCGTGCCACAGGTATTCCTGTCTGTGTTGGCATGGGGCCCACCAAAACCTTAGCTAAACTCGCCAATTATGCAGCAAAGAAATGGACAAAAACCGGTGGTGTTTTGGACTTATCTGACCCGATCAGACGAAACAAATTGCTGCATTTAGTTCCCGTTAATGAGATTTGGGGAATAGGCAGGCAAACGACAAAACGACTACAGTTGATGAAAATCCATACCGCTTATGAATTAGCCATGCAACCTGTCGAATTGATACAAGCTCAGTTTAATATTGTTGTGGCACGCACAGTAATGGAATTAAATGGCATCACTTGTCTATCATTAGACGATATCCCAGCCGATAAACAACAAATTGTTTGTTCCCGTTCGTTTAAACGTCGATTAACTGAATTTAATCAATTGGCCGATGCCCTAGCTAGCTTTTGTAGTCGTGCTGCTGAAAAGTTGCGCCAACAGCAATCAGTCACCTGCTCTATTTCAGTGTTTATTAGAACAAACCCTCATAACACTGATGAACCACAGTATCAACGCACTATTCATACTCAGCTGAGACAGGCTACTGGTGATACCAGACAAATTATTGCTATTGCAAAACGATTATTGAAAGATATTTTTAAATCAGGCTATCGTTACCAAAAATGTGGTATTCAACTAGGCCATATTCAAGCAGAAACCAAACTTAATCAAATAGACTTATTTGATTTATCCAGCCAAGAAAACATTCAAAACAGTGAAAAACTAATGTCAACTATTGATAGTATCAATCGACGATTTCCTAAAACAATGACATTAAGTGCAACAGGTATAAATAAAACCTGGCAAAGCCCCGTAGAGTATTTATCGCCATGCTATACAACTAATTGGGAAGAGCTTGTACAAGTAAAGTGTAACTAAGAGGTGCCCTCCAGTATTAGAAAGCTTGCTGACTCTAACTTTTATTTTGAGGGGCAAAAGCCAACGTTCGACAAACTGTCACCCATTCATTAAACTTAACTTCCTTAACAAAGGAAAAGAAAAATGTTTAGCTGGTTTCAGGATTTATTCATCAACACAAACAATTTCATGCCGCACGGCTCCTGTTATCTATGGCTGCCATCCATGTTATGGCTGCATGTCATTAGCGACACTATTATTGTACTCGCCTATTTTTCCATTCCTTTTGCTCTGTGGTATTTTGTTCATAAACGTACCGATTTAGTCTACCGTTGGGTATTTGTACTGTTTGGCATTTTTATTCTTTTATGCGGTACCACCCATTTAATGGGGATCTGGACAATTTGGCATCCTGATTATTGGCTACAGGGATGGATCAAATTTGCCACAGCAATCTCGTCAATAGCAACCGCCATACTCATTTGGCCATTAATTCCAAAACTCTTGCAATTGCCTAGCCCTCAGGCCTTAAAAACAAGTGAAACATATATTCGTGCTATCTTCAATGCAACACCTGATGCCATGCTAATCAGCAATGAACAAGGCATTATTACCATGGCCAACCAGCAGGCTGAGAATTTGCTGGGTTATCCTGTTAGCGAATTGCTCGGGCTATCGATTGAAGTATTAGTACCCGAACGCTCTCGTAGCCAGCATCCGGCATTACGAGAAAAATTTACCGGTTCGGCAGTCCCCCATACCATGGGCTTAGGACGAACCACAATAGCTCTAAAAAAAGATGGCAGTGAAGTGGATGTGGAAATCAGCTTAAGCCCTATTCAAACCGAACAAGGCTTGTTTTTCGCCAGTGCATTGAGAGACATTACCGAACGTAAACGTGCGGATGCCATGTTAAGAATAAGTGAAGAACGTTTTCGTCGAATGGCCAACAGCTCCCCCGTGATGATCTGGATCACAGATACCGCCGGGAACCCCACGTTTGTTAATCAATCCTGGCTTGATTTCACAGGTCTGGATTCTGCACAAGCTAGCACGTATGAAAATTGGATAAACTCTATTCATCCTGATGATAGAAAAACTGCCTTTGCAGCTTATTACCAAAACACTGAAACTCACCAATCTGTTACCACAGAATATCGTCTACGTAACGCAAAAGGTGAGTTACGCTGGATTCTTGATAAAGGTGAACCGCTTTATGATGAAAGCGGCGTGTTTACGGGCTATATCGGCTCAGCAATCGATATAACCGAGCGTAAACAAACAGAACTTGATGAGCACATCGCCGCTATTGCCTTCGGGTCTCAGGAAGCAATTGTTATCACTGATGCTGAAGGTATCATTTTAAGGACTAATAAAGCCTTCTCTGAAACAACAGGTTATACGGAAAAAGAAGCCGTAGGTCAGAAAATAAGTATCCTCAAATCTGGACGTCATGATGCGGCTTTTTATGATGCTATGTGGCAGAGTATTCTAAACATCGGCACCTGGCAGGGAGAAATATGGGATCGCCGTAAAAATGGTGAAATTTATCCCAAATGGCTATCAATTACTGCAGTAAAAGGCAACGACGGCATAGTCACCCATTATGTCGGTACTCATAGAGATATTACTGAGCGCAAAGTTGCTGAAGAGCAAATCAAGCAACTGGCTTTCTACGACCCTCTTACTAAGCTACCGAACCGACGGTTGTTACAGGAGCGACTCCAACACGGTATTAATGTAGAACGACGTGATGGCAAGCAACTCGGCTTATTGATGCTTGATCTGGATCGCTTTAAAATAGTAAACGATAGCTTGGGGCACCTTGCTGGTGATGAATTATTGCAACAAGTTGCTAAGCGCATCACAGCGAGGTTACGTGATATTGATATGGTCGCTCGTTTGGGAGGCGATGAATTTGTGGTGTTATTAGAAGATATTTCACACCCTGAAGATGCCGCAAGAATTGCTAAGGACATTATCAATGAATTAACAAAACCTTTTAGCTTATCCCAGAGCGACAACGTTCAGATCGGTGGCAGTGTTGGTATTAGTTTGTACCCACAACATGGAGATAATCCTGATGAACTTATGGATCATGCCGATGCAGCACTTTATCAGGCTAAAGATGCAGGCCGAGGCTGCTTTGCTTATTTTTCTGAAGAACTAACTCTAGCAGCTAAAAAACGCCTAGTTTTAGAAACCAAGCTGCGTAAAGCAATCGAGTTGCAGGAGCTACTCGTTTATTTCCAGCCACAAGTTGATATTGCCAGTAATCGCATTGCTGGAGCAGAGGCATTGGTGCGATGGCAAGACCCAGAAAAAGGATTGATTCCACCACTAAGCTTTATTCCCATAGCAGAAGAAACTGGCTTGATTGTAGAACTGGGAGCCTGGGTGTTACGCGAAACCTGTCGGCAAGGCCGTCAATGGTTAGATGAGGGATTACCAGCCATAACTTTGGCTGTCAATGTCTCCGCCCACCAATTTCATCGTAGTGACTTTTGTGATTTTGTGGCTAAGATACTGGTTGAAACCGGTTTTCCAGCTCAGTATCTGGAACTAGAAATAACCGAAAGTAGCTTGATGGGAAATCAATTCCAGGATAGTGCTACGCTAACTTTTAATAACCTCCGAGCTCAAGGCATTCGTCTTGCCATTGATGATTTTGGCACAGGTTATTCATCCCTAGCATATCTTAAACACTTTCCGCTGAATGTTTTGAAAATTGATAAGAGCTTTATAGATGAAATTCCTTTTAATCAAGATGATATGGAAATCGCCTCAACCATTATTGCCATGGGGCATACTCTAGGCTTCAAGGTCTTGGCAGAAGGTGTAGAAACCCCCGAACAGTTGGCATTCTTGCAATCAAAAGGCTGCGATAGTTATCAAGGCTATATCAAAAGTGAACCACGGCCAGCACTGGAATTTATTGAATTATTGCACGATCAACAGCGAGGAGCTTAACAAGTTTGCAGCAGTAATAACCTGTTAAGCAATGTGCAATCAATAGCTTGTATTGTAGTGAAATTACAGATTTAAATTATAATTCATGTCTTTCATTTTTATTTAGCATATAAATTAAACTATGTTATTTAACTATTTTAATGTGCGTCATATCCCCCAATTAATCCAGGAAAAAGTAATCATTAGCCTACAAAGTATTGAATAATA
>DAOVVZ010000272.1:0-3759 GCA_030636915.1 Methylomarinum sp.
AAGAATCGCTAAAGATTTTCTAATCTTTTTATCCGTTTTCCGCGTTGCCTACATGGGTCTATGGTATGGACCCAAGCTACTTCCAAGTTGGCCTTAACTAGATAAATATTCTAATCGATTTTAGCCCTTTGATTATCAATTGATTTTTTTACCATTAAGCCTTCCACGGTCTGCTTCCGTCGACTGAGATGACGGAAATATGAAAATCACTGATGCGTACAATATTACAGCCACCAGAATCGCTATAGAAAAACCAAACTGCATCGCCAGCAAAACTGTCAGCACAGAACTGATCACCGAGGCACAACCATTAATTCCCCATGCCCATGGAATCAGATGATCGGCATGCTTGGCCAGGCTTGCTAAAGCTAGTGGCATAGGCATTCCCATAAAAAAAGCCAGCGGTGCAATCAGGCAGATAGTCACAAAAAACCTGATCGACATCGATAAAGCACTACCCCATACAAAAATCTCCGGCAATAATAACAAATACCCAAGACTGAATCCCACTATGAAAATAATTACTATTCTCAAACTCAAACGCTGTCCGTACCTTTGATTTAGGCGCTTTGAACTGGCACTACCGAAGCCAGCAAAGACCAAAAAGGCGGTTAAAGTGGCGGCAGCTGCATAAACCGGGTGATGTAAAAACAAGATGAATTTTTGCATGAAGGCGATTTCAATCATCAGAAAGCCAAGGCCGATAGTAAAAAAATAACCAAACACGTGACCGTGCTTAACAGTGCGACGAATATTACGCTTAATGTCATTTAGCCACCATAATGGCCCTAAAATCAATAGGATACTAGTCAAAATAGCAATGCATAAGGTTGCAAATACAATTAGGTATCCTGTTTCAATCAGACTTGCTCCACCTTTGTGCAGCAAACCGATCATTTCAGGAAATGATGACCATCGAAAAAAATGCTGAAAATACGGCCTATCATCGGTTGCCGGCTGTAGATTGAATTTATATCGCTCAATAAATTGCTGTCTGTCCTCACTCAATAGCGCCTGCGTAGACTGATAAAAAAGAGGAGTGTTTAAAACATTGTAGCGATTAACCTGCTCAGGTTGAATTTCAGAGGTGTAAACCATATCAAAATTGCGCTTGCTGGTGAATGTCTCCGCTTTAAGTATCTCCTCCGGGCTGAAAATACCGTTCTTGATCATCAGAGTTGAAGTTTGCCAGCTACGAATCAGCAACAACTGTTGTCTGGCTTTAGCGCCACTTGAGTTTTGCAGTACCGTCAATGCTGTGTTGAAAAGTTTCAGTGCATCGCGGGGCGGCATTTTCAACCAGCGGGTAATGCTTAAATAGCCTCCCGGTTTCAAGCGCGATAAATATAGTTGTATAGCTTCGGTCGTGTATAAATAACTCTCATTCAAGGAATATAAACCAGCAGTCGATGCATTGAATGAGTCCAGCAGGGTTATCTGAATCAGGTCATACTGTTGGCTATGCGTATTGAGAAAGTCACGGCCATCGGCAATATGAATCGTAACGCCTGGCTGTTGATAAACATCACTAACAAAATCACGGTAATGTAGGTTGGTTAGTTCAACAAACAGTTTATTTAACTCCACTGCATCAATTTGAGCTGCATGATGGAATTGTGCCTGCAACACATCGGTGCCACTACCAGAGCCTATAATCAGTACCCTGTCGGTAGCTTGTAAATGGTAAGGCAGTGCCGAGGTCATCTGGTCAAGATAATCCAACTGCTGAAGATCGTCAGTCTTACGAGTCAGCACGCTCATATTATCTGCATCAGTAAAAATACCCAATTGCGACAAAGGTTCGCTACCAGAACTGATGCTCATGCCGGGCGCATACCTTAAAGGGATATGATCACTGGCCAGCACACTGATCGTTCCAAGAGGGCTGGATTTTTCCTCTATCACCTGCGTGCCTTTAACCAACAGCATCTGCGATAAACTTTTATAAGGCGATATCTGTAATTGTTGTTGCCATCCTGTTAACCCTAGAAAAGCTAATAGTGTGACAAAGATACAGGCAAAACCAGGCTTGATTGTTTGCAATTCCAGCCCAGCTACGATTGCTGTAAGCAGACCACACAGAATGATATAAAACAATGCAGACTGTGGAAACACTGTATACATTAACAAAACAAATCCTAGGCAACCGACTCCTGCACCCAGCAAATCAGCGGCATAAAGTCGGGACAACTGTTGCTTAAGAGATAAAAAAGACATACAGATAGCAGCACCAACAAAGAAGAATGGTAAACTCAGCAACAGAAAAATAATCAATAGATAAATAGCTTGTCGCCAGTCCCAAAGTATTTCTTCTGCATTAAATGGGATATTTTGTGCCCCTTGAAAGCTGATGATGGAAAACAGGCTGAAAAGCAGGATACAGGCGATATAAACAAATCGGAAGTGCTTAATCAGCCGGCCTTGTAATACCATCACCACACTGCCGCTGAAGCCATGTCCAAGTAAAGCCAGGCCAATCACCATATAAGCAAAATGATGCCAATGTATGATAGAAAACAGGCGCATCAATAATAATTCGTAAGCCAGCGATGTGGCTGACAACATGGCAAGGGAAATAACCGGCAGACGAGACATAGGGATTCTCTTAATGATCGCCGGTAATTGGAACAAAGCGTACTGGTAAAATCTGGCGAGTGACCAGTTTAGCCTTATCCTGTTTAGTGACCAGCAACAGCTGTTGGGTCATAAATAGGGTGCCGACTGGAATAATCATGCGTCCGCCAACTTTCAGCTGTTTAATTAATGGTGGCGGAATGTGGCTGCCCGCTGCGGTGACGATGATGGCATCAAACGGCGCTTGCTCTTCCCAGCCATAGTAGCCGTCGCCTATATTCACTGTCACATTGTCATAGCCTAAACGTTTTAGTCTTTTTTTTGCTGCCAGTCCCAAAGGCTCAACAATCTCAATGCTATAAACCTGCTCCACCAATCCAGAAAGAATTGCGGCCTGATAACCGGAACCGGTACCCAGTTCCAGGACTCGACTATCCGCTTGTAATTCCAGCAGATCAGTCATTATCGCAACAATATAAGGTTGTGAAATTGTCTGCCCGTAGCCAATAGATAAAGGTCTGTTTTCATAGGCAAAATCCATTTCATTATTAGGCACAAATTCATGTCGCGGAACCGTTGCCATTATCTGCATTACTTTTTCATCCAGATTTTCTTTGTCCAGATAAAAACGGGTGGATCTGACATCGTTTTCAATCATCCTGACCATATTTTGTCTTGCCATTGCATAATCCTCCTCAGCCTGCGCTGTAAAGTTCAGACATAACATTATTGTTGTCAGCAATAAGCTATTTTTTAGGTTAATTTGCCAGTACATAATGCACCTCTTTTTAGGATAACTAGATTAAGCTATTTCATGTTACTCCGAATCGTTCAACTTTACATAAAACCCCTGATATAAACATGGTTTAATGTGATTTTTCCCCCGCCGTCAAAATGCATCAATTTGAGACTGGTAAAACTTGATTGTTAACCGTTATGTTGAAATGTCGATTAAGGTGTTGACGGGAGGTTTTATGTTACCTGTCAGGGATTTAGGGCGTCAGATTTGTGTAGCATTTGAGATAAGGGATTTAAGTTGTAAGCAAGGATCATATTTACCTACATTTAATAATAAAACATCTTGTTGAAAACTTTTATCAATCATATAACTTTCCTAACTTATCTGTTTTAGCAGCCATAATGAAATCATTAACGTGTAAGCCTTTAATTTTATGCGACCACCAG
>DAOVVZ010000125.1:0-5323 GCA_030636915.1 Methylomarinum sp.
ACTCTTGAGCCTATGGTTTTCCCTGATCCAGTTATCTCAATTGCTGTTGCACCTAAAGATAAAGCCGGCTCAGAAAAAATGGGTATTGCTATCGGTAAAATGATTGCTGAAGATCCATCATTCCGCGTTGAAACCGACGAAGACAGTGGCGAAACTATTCTTAGAGGAATGGGCGAACTACATCTTGATATTAAAATCGATATTCTTAAGCGTACACACGGCATTGATGTTGAAGTAGGCAAACCGCAAGTAGCTTACCGTGAAACCATTACTAAAAGCATCGAAGATAGCTACACACACAAGAAACAATCAGGTGGTTCTGGTCAATACGGTAAAATTGATTACATCATCGAACCAGGTGAACCAGGTTCAGGTTTTGTTTTCGAATCTAAAGTAACTGGCGGTAACGTTCCAAGAGAATTCTGGCCAGCAGTAGAAAAAGGTTTTAAAAACAGCATTGATAATGGCGTATTAGCCGGATTCCCGTGCCTAGATTTCAAAGTCACATTATTGGATGGTGGCTTTCACGCCGTGGATTCATCAGCTGTTGCTTTTGAAATTGCAGCAAAAGCGGCTTACAGACAATCGATCCCTAAAGCTGGCCCTCAATTGATTGAACCAATCATGAATGTTGACGTATTTACACCTGAAGACCATGTTGGTGATGTGATTGGTGATCTTAACCGTCGCCGCGGCATGATCAAGTCTCAAGAAGCTGGCGTTACAGGCGTTCGAATTAAAGCTGACGTTGCTTTAAGCGAGATGTTTGGCTACATTGGTGACTTACGCACAATGACTTCTGGTCGCGGACAGTTCTCAATGGAATTCTCACATTACTTACCATGCCCTAAAAATGTGGCTGAAGAAGTAATAAAAGAAGTTCAAGAACGTAACAAAAGCAAGTAATTAATACTTAGCTTGAAACCCACTTGCAGCAATGCAAGTGGGTTTTTTTTATGCCTACAGTTTTTCACAAAAAAAAGCCGCTACACCATAAGATGTAGCGGCTTTAAAAGGTGACAGACAAAACCGAGTCATTAACCCCAGCTCAAATCACCTCAATATACAAAGCATATCTAAGCAGAAAAATTTGCAGCAACAAATTCCCAGTTCACCAATGCCCAAAAAGCCTCTAGATATTTAGGTCTAGCATTACGGTAATCAATATAGTAAGCATGCTCCCATACATCACATGTTAACAAAGGTATTTGCCCCTCAGTTAAAGGACACCCAGCGTTACTGGTACTTACTAACTCCAAGCTGCCATCAGAATTTTTAACCAACCACGCCCAACCAGAGCCAAATGTTGTTACAGCACATTTTGTAAATTCAGCCTTGAACTGATCAAATGAACCGAACTTTGCTTTAATAGCATCTGCTAAAGCACCAGATGGCTCACCCCCACCATTTGGCGACAAGCTATTCCAATAAAAAGTATGATTCCAGATTTGTGCAGCATTATTAAACATTCCACCTTCAGAACCAGCAACAATAGACTCAAGTGAAGCATCTTCAAAAGAAGTACCTGAGATTAAGTTATTCAGATTCGTCACATAGGTTTGATGATGCTTACCATAATGAAACTCAAGCGTTTCCTCTGAGATATGGGGTGCTAACGCGTCTTTAGCATATGGTAAAGCAGGTAATACGACAGCCATGGTTTTCTCCACAATAAAACAAAAATATATAAAAAATACCAGTTATAAATAAATACCCAGTATTTTAATAAAGTATTCGTACTTTATCACTGCCCAGCAATTAAATAAAGAAAAATAGAGCACCTAGTTCTGTTTATAATTAGCGACCTCTCTTATATAAATAAACAATATAACTAGCTATGGCATTAGAAATAGAACACAAGTTTTTAATCAAAAATAATAACTGGCAGAAAAACATAAGCCAATCTAGCGAATACAAGCAAGGCTACTTAGTTAGCGATAAAAAACGCTCTATTAGAGTCCGCATATCTGACAATAAAGCATGGCTTAACATTAAAAGCGCGACAACTGGCACCCATAGACAAGAATATGAATACGAAATACCACTTGACGAAGGAAAAGAGATATTAAACACCTTGTGTGAAAAACCACTTATAGAAAAAACACGCCATCTTGTAGCATACAAACAACACACTTGGGAAATTGACGTGTTTAGCGGTGAAAATAGCGGACTCATAGTTGCCGAAATTGAATTATCACAAGTTGGCGAGGCTTTTGAGAAACCCGAATGGATAGCTGAAGAAGTAACTGAAGATTTGCGCTATTACAACAATAATTTATGCAAACATCCTTATAAAAACTGGAAATAACACTATAAAATCAAAAACAAATTGAATTATCAGTAAAATTACTCTATATTTTACTGTATGAATAAAACAACCATTGTTGCTTTTTTGCTACTAATTAGCAATCACATATCTGCAAACACACTAATGCCTGAGATCAATAAAATTGAATCCGAATGGGCAAACATTTATTACAACAAAAGCAACTCAGTGCAGGGAAGCTATTTTCCAGAGCTTTTAAACACAACAGAAAGACTTTGCCTGCAACACCCCAAGGCCGTTGAACTAAAAATTTGGCAAGCAATCATCATCGCCACTAACGCAGCCTTCGAAAGCCCATTTACCGCATTAGAATCAATCAACAAAGCTAAAAACATACTCGAACAAACCATAAAAGACAATCCAACAGCTCTTGGCGGAGCTGCATTAGTAACACTTGGAACCCTTTACTACATGACACCTGGCTGGCCAATTTCTTTTGGCGATCAACAGAAGGCAGAGCAACTACTAAAAAGGGCCCTTAAAATAAACCCAAATAGCATTGATTCTAATTATTTTTACGCAGATTTTCTTCTCAACAAAGGAGACTTAACAAAAGCAGAAAAATACTTTAAGCTTGCTTTAAATGCTCCAAGTAGAAAAAAACAAATATTCGCTGACGAACAATTAAAAAAAGAAGCAAAAACCGCTTTACTCAACACAGAACTCAGAAAACTAAACTCTGGAAAAAATAGATTTCTGTCACTCTTCACCAGTGCGAAATCAAATTAGCTAAAACACCGCTACCACACACTAAACATAAGAAATTGCTATTTATAGATCGCCACTTTCTGCTACTATATTCCTAAATTTTTTATAACTCTATAACTCGGATACCACCATGACATTTGTCGTTACAGAAAACTGTATTAAGTGTAAATTTACTGATTGCGTTGATGTATGCCCTGTAGACTGCTTTCATGAAGGACCTAATTTTTTAGTCATTGATCCAGATGAATGCATCGACTGCACACTATGCGAACCTGAATGCCCGGCAAACGCTATTTTTGCTGAAGATGAATTACCAGAAGGCCAAGAGCCGTTTATTGCCATAAACGCAGACCTAGCCAAGACATGGCCAATTATTACTGAAGTTAAAGACGCAATGGAAGGTGCCGATGATTGGAACGGAAAACCTAACAAAACTGAATTACTAGTAAGATAATAACAATTAGCCTTTAGGGACAATCTATCCACTTACCTTGAAGGCTTAATTTTTGACCTCAAAACTTTTCTACAGGCAAAAAAAAACCGGTATAAAACCGGTTTTTTTCATACACCTAAATTAATCAATCCTCTACGGAAGCTTCCAACTCAGGTCTATCAACAAGCTCAACGTAAGCCATAGGCGCTTTATCACCAGTCCTGAAGCCGCACTTAATAACTCTAAGGTAACCTCCAGGACGATCCTGATATCTTGGACCCAACTCATTGAACAACTTAGTTACCACATCACGATCACGTAACTTAGCAAACGCCATGCGTCGCTTAGAAACAGAATCTTCTTTAGATAAAGTTATTAAAGGCTCAGCAAATCCCCGCAACTCTTTAGCTTTAGGTAATGTAGTTCTGATCAACTCATGGGTGAACAATGACGTTGCCATATTACTAAACATAGCCTTACGATGACTACTATTTCTATTTAATTGTCTTCCTGTCTTACGATGTCTCATTTCTTTAGACCTTAATGTTAAATTCCAGTTTGGCTTTGCTCAACCAAGTTCTCAGGCGGCCAGTTTTCAAGACGCATACCTAAAGACAACCCTTTTAAAGCAAGTATATCTTTAATCTCAGTAAGAGATTTCTTTCCGAGATTAGGAGTCTTCAATAACTCAACCTCAGTACGCTGTATCAAGTCGCCAATATAAAAAATATTTTCTGCCTTTAAGCAATTAGCTGACCTAACAGTTAATTCTAAATCATCCACAGGTCTCAATAAAACTGGATCAAACTCAGGTTCTGCAGGGACAGTATCTTCAACAATTTTTTCATTAACTTTTTCAAAATCAACAAACACTGATAGTTGATCATGTAAAATTGTAGCCGCTAACTTTACTGTTTCTTCAGGATCAACAGTTCCATTGGTTTCCAACTCAATAATGAGTTTATCCAAATTAGTACGTTGCTCAACCCTGGTGCTTTCAACGCTATAAGAAACCCTGTTAACTGGGCTATAAGACGCATCCAACGCCAAAACACCAACAGGAGCAGTCGAAGAGGAATTCTCTTTTCTAATGTTTGCTGGTATGTAGCCTCTATTACGCTCAACTTTTAACTTAACATTCAACTTACCAGAATCCGTTAAGTTAGCTAAAACCAAATCAGGGTTAACTATTTCGACATCATGTGGCAATTCGATATCAGCAGCTGTAACAACACCTGAACCTTCTTTAGACAAGGTTAACTCAACCTCATCTTTAGAATGTAAAATTATAGCTAGTTTTTTTAGGTTCAACAAAAAGTCAATTACGTCCTCTTGAACCCCATCAATTGTAGTGTATTCATGCTGAACACCTTCAATTTCAACTTCACTAACTGCACACCCAGGAATAGAAGATAACATAACTCTTCTTAAAGCATTCCCTAAAGAATGCCCAAAACCTCTTTCTAAAGGCTCTATAACTATTCTTGAATGATTAACGTTATGACTGACTACTTCAACCAATTTAGGCCTAAGTAAACCAGCAATAGTATTCTGCATAGTTTATATCTCAGTAAGAATTATTTAGAATATAGCTCTACAACTAACTGCTCATTCATATCAGCACCTAAATCAACACGATCAGGAAGCGATTTAAATACACCAGCCATTTCCTTAAGATTTACTTCAACCCACGAAGGAAAACCATATTGTTCAGTGACAGTTAATGAATCAACGATTCTTTGTTGCTTCTTTGACTTCTCACGAATTTTAACTTCATCACCAACACTCACTTGAAATGAAGCAATGTTTGTGATTTTATCATTAACCAAGATTGATTTATGAGCAACTAATTGACG
>DAOVVZ010000104.1:0-5924 GCA_030636915.1 Methylomarinum sp.
GGGGCGCCAGAGACCTTATGCCTAATGAGTTATCAGGTGGTATGGCAAGACGCGTTGCTTTGGCTAGAGCTATTGCACTTGACCCGATGATGATCTTGTATGACGAGCCTTTCACAGGACAGGATCCTATTTCACTAGGCACGCTGGTCAGACTGATTAAAGAATTAAATAACGCACTGGGATTAACGAGCATTATTGTTTCTCATGACGTTAAAGAAACAGCAAGTATTGCAGATTATATTTATATATTATCTGAAGGAAAAATTGTTGGCCACGGCACACCGGAACAAATAAAAACACTGGACTCCGAATGGGTTCAGCAGTTCATGAATGGTGAATCAGACGGCCCAGTACACTTCCACTACCCAGCAACCGATTATCATAAAGATCTATTTAATTAATGATGTATTTTTTTCAAAAATTAGGCCATACCACCTCATCTAGTTTTGAAAAGCTGGGTCGAGGTTCTTTTTTCCTACTACAAACACTAGCAGGTACCCTTTCGGTATTGCCTCGCCCCAGACTGCTGCTTAAGCAACTTTATTCTGTCGGTGTACTGTCTTTCTTAATTATTACCATTTCCGGACTCTTTGTCGGCATGGTATTAGGCTTCCAGGGCTTTCATATATTATCTGATTTTGGTGCCGAAGAAACTTTGGGAGTCATGGTCGCAGCCTCGCTAGTCAGAGAGCTAGGGCCGGTGGTTGCCGCTTTACTTTTTGCTGGACGCGCAGGCTCTGCCTTAACAGCAGAAATCGGACTAATGAAGGCTACGGAACAGTTATCAGGCATGGAAATGATGGCGATAGACCCTATAAAACGCATCATAGCCCCTCGGTTCTTTGCTGGCTTTCTTGTCATGCCGCTACTTGCTGCTTTATTTAGCGCCATAGGGGTGCTTGGCGGTCACATGATCGGTGTTGGTATGCTAGGCGTTGATGACGGATCCTACTGGTCACAAATGCAAGCAAACCTTGATTTTCAAGATGACATTCTTAATGGCATCATTAAAAGTATCATTTTTGGCTTTGCCGTCTCATGGATTGCATTATTTGAAGGTTATGATGCCATACCTACTTCTGAAGGCGTCAGTCGTGCAACAACACGTACTGTTGTCAATTCCGCTTTTACTATCCTTGGTCTTGATTTTATCTTGACTGCACTCATGTTTGGAGATATTTAACATGCAGAATACTAAAACACAGGACACACTGGTTGGTCTTTTTGTTGCCAGTGGCATTGCCGCACTTTTCTTTATGGCAATGCAAATAAGCAACCTCAGTGCTTTTTCTAACAATAATGTTTATAGCATATCCGCGCGTTTTGAAAATTCGGGTGGGCTAAAAGTTAAATCACCGGTTTCGCTAGCAGGCGTCCGTATTGGCAGAGTTTCCAATATATCAATTGATACCGAAAGCTATGAATCCATTGTAAAAATGGATATTGAATCTCAATATAATTTACCCGATGATACTTCAGCCAGTATTTTTACTGCTGGCTTATTGGGCGAGCAATATATCAGCCTTGAGCCTGGCGGTTCAGAAGACTTTATAGAAGCGAATGGTGCGATTGACATCACCCAATCAGCCATTGTATTAGAAGAAGTGATCGGACAGTTTTTATTTAAAGATGCGGCAGAAGAATAATGCCATCATTCAATATCAACAAACAAAATGATGGAAATTATTTTATCGAAGGTGAGTTAACTTTTTTTACGCTCAATAAAAACATCATGAAATCATTTGTTTTTTTAAAATCAAAGAAAAAAATAAACATCGATTTGGGTGGTGTTAATTCAGCTGATAGTGCTGGCTTAGCCCTTATCGTCGAATGGATAAAACAGAGTAAACTCTATGGTACTCAGTTAGTGTTAAAAAATATTCCACAGCAACTATTAACACTTGCCAACCTTAGTGGCTTAGATATAGAAAAAGAAATAAGCTGATTTAAAGACAAAATATACGTTGAGCGATGCGACATACCACTCGCTCATAATTGTTCTATCAAAATAGAACAACCAAACTTACTTGTTCCTAACATGGGACATTACTAAAGGTTAGACTAAAGCCCTATGGATAAACTGATTATTACAGGTGGCGCTCAACTTTCTGGAGAACTTAGAATCTCTGGAGCAAAAAATGCCGCCCTGCCTATTTTAGCCGCTACTCTTCTTAGTGAAGAGCCCGTAAGCATAGGTAATATTCCACATTTGCATGATATTACAACCACCATGCAACTTTTAGGACAAATGGGGATTCTGCTTACTATCGATGAAAAAATGAACATCGAAGTAAACTCCAACACCATTACAAAATATGAAGCGCCCTACGAACTAGTTAGAACCATGCGTGCTTCCATTTTGGTGCTAGGACCTTTACTGGCTCGCTTTGGTGAAGCTCACGTTTCTTTACCAGGTGGCTGTGCTATTGGTACTCGCCCTGTCGACATCCATATTGACTCTCTAATCAAAATGGGTGCTGATATTCAAGTAGAAGCTGGTTACATTCATGCAAAAGTGGACCGCTTAAAAGGTTGCCGTCTAGTACTTGATAAGGTCACCGTTACAGGTACAGAAAATCTATTAATGGCTGCCACGCTAGCCGAAGGCACAACCATTATAGAAAATGCAGCCAAAGAACCAGAAGTATCTGACCTGGCTCACTTTCTAAACGCAATGGGTGCAAAAATCCGTGGTATAGATACTGATACACTGATCATTGAAGGCGTAGAAAAACTTGCCGAAAAAGGCATTCATTACGACATTCTTCCAGACCGTATTGAAACAGGCACGTATTTAGTTGCAGCTGCAATTACTCGCGGCAAAGTAAAACTAAAAGATACTCGCCCAGACACACTTGACGCTGTTTTAGAAAAACTAACAGAAGCCGGTGCAGATATTGAGACAGGTGAAGACTGGATTTCGCTAGACATGCATGGCAAGCTACCTAAAGCCGTCACTATTCGTACTGCTCCTTACCCCGCATTTCCTACAGATATGCAGGCGCAATTTACAGCCATGAATACCATTGCTGAAGGCGTAGGTATTATCACTGAAACCGTATTCGAAAATCGTTTCATGCATGTTCAGGAAATGCAACGCATGGGAGCCAACATCCAACTTGAGTCGAATACTGCGATATGCACAGGAATAAAACAATTAACTGGTGCACCTGTTATGGCTACCGACCTTCGCGCCTCAGCCAGTTTAGTTCTGGCAGGCTTAGTTGCAAAAGGAGACACTTTAGTTGACCGCATTTATCACATTGATCGTGGTTACGATCATATTGAAGAAAAACTATCTCAACTTGGCGCAACTATTCGACGTATTCCACGATAAGGTTTTAACATGTTAACAATTGCTGTATCAAAAGGCCGTATCTACGATGATGCCCTTCCTTTATTAGAAGAAGCAGGTATCGTTCCCATTGACAACCCTAAAACGAGCCGAAAATTAATTTTACGTACCACTAGAGATGACGTTCAACTCGTCATCATTAGGGCAACAGACGTCCCGACTTTTGTTGAGTATGGTGCAGCGGATATGGGCATTGCGGGCAAAGATGTTTTATTAGAACATGGCGCCGAAAGCTTATACGAACCACTGGATTTGGGTATTGCAAAATGCAGACTGATGACGGCCACCCCCATCAATGCACCAAAAATTGAAGGTAGAATCAGAGTTGCAACTAAATATGTAAAAACCGCTCAGCGCTATTTTGCAAATATAGGCGTACAAGCCGAAATCATTAAGCTTTATGGTGCAATGGAATTAGCACCACTGGTTGGCCTAGCTGACTGCATTGTCGACGTGGTTGACACCGGTAACACTCTTAAAGCCAATGGTCTTGAACCTAAAGAACTGATTACCCATATCAGCTCGCGCCTTGTGGTTAATAAAGCATCAATGAAAATGAAACACCAGGCTATTCAAACCCTGTTAGACCAATTTGAAAAAACTTTAGCAAAACGCCAATAATAATCCTCCTATGACTGCTTTAAAAATCACTCGACTTGATAGTACTACAACCGATTTTAACAACCAATTAAACACCCTACTTGCTTGGGATGAAGCCGATAACCTTGAAATTCATCAGCAGGTTATCGATATCATATCCAAAGTTAGACGAGATGGTGATAAAGCAGTTCTTGAGTACACCAATCAATTTGATCACACATCTTTCAAAAAAGCGTCTGATATTGAACTGCCATTAAGTGAGCTAAAACAAGCATGGGATAGCTTATCCGCAGAAAAAGCAGATGCATTACAAACAGCTGCCAATCGCGTCAGAGCCTATGCCGAAGAACAAAAAATGCAATCTTGGCAATATACCGAAGATGACGGTACTGTTTTAGGGCAAAAAATAACGGCTTTAGACAAAGCAGGGCTTTACGTTCCTGGTGGCAAAGCCGCCTACCCTTCTTCTGTATTAATGAATGCAATTCCAGCCAAAGTCGCTGGTGTTGGCGAGTTAATTATGGTCGTTCCCACACCACAAGGTGAAACCAACCAATTAGTCTTAGCCGCTGCCTATATCGCAGGGGTAGATCGTGTATTTACTATTGGCGGCGCACAAGCAGTTGCGGCACTAGCTTATGGTACAAAAACCATTCCAGCGGTTGATAAAATCGTTGGCCCTGGCAACATCTATGTTGCAACTGCAAAAAAATTGGTTTTTGGACAAGTTGGTATCGATATGATTGCGGGTCCTTCTGAAATTTTAATTATCTGCGATGGCAAAACCAATCCCGACTGGATTGCAATGGATTTGTTTTCGCAAGCTGAACATGATGAAAATGCCCAAGCCGTTTTGATCTCAGATGATGAAGATTACCTAAACCAAGTTGAGCAAAGTATTAACAAGTTGCTTCCTGAAATGGAACGCAAAGACATTATTAAAGCATCACTCACTGCCCGCGGCGCTTTAATTAAAGTAGAGAACCTTATCCAGGCAACTGAAGTCGCCAATATCATTGCACCTGAACATCTGGAACTTTCTGTTGAAGACCCAGAAACACTTAACGAACACATACGTCATGCTGGTGCTATCTTTATGGGGCGCTATACTGCAGAAGCACTGGGTGATTACTGCGCAGGGCCTAATCATGTATTACCCACATCAAGCACTGCACGCTATTCATCTCCCTTAGGCGTTTATGACTTTCAAAAACGCTCTAGTATCATCAACTGCTCCGAAAAAGGGGCAGATACACTCGGAAAAATAGCCTCTGTCTTAGCGAGAGGCGAAAGTCTTACCGCACATGCACGATCAGCTGAATATAGAATTAAATAACGCTATGTATATTTAATGGGCAGGCTAACACTTCGCCCATTAAATATATACACTACCTGAACATATTACTCTTCAATCACACCCCTATCGCATGACTAAAAACCTCGCTTCAACACTTTTCCGCAAAGAAATCATTAATATGTCTGCCTATAAAGTGGCTGAAGCCAAAGACTTCATTAAACTAGATGCGATGGAAAACCCTTATTCATGGCCTGAAGCCATTAAAGAACAATGGCTTACAGAAATAAAAGACAGCCCAATTAATCGTTACCCAGACCCGGAAGCCAGGCAACTTGCAGCCACCATAAGAAAAATCAACCAAATCCCTGAACAAAGTGAGATTTTATTAGGCAATGGCTCTGATGAGATCATCCAGCTTTTACTAATGGCATTACCTTCAAACGCCTGTGTTTTAGCACCCAGCCCGGGCTTTGTTATGTACCAACAAGTCGCCCTAAGTCTTGGTCTTAATTATCAAAGCATTCCTCTTCTGGAAAATACCTTTGAGCTAGATTTACCGGCAATGCTTAACACCATTAAAAAAATGCAGCCTTCTGTCATTTTTTTAGCTTACCCTAATAACCCAACCGCCAACTTATTTAATGTGCAAGACATAGAAGCCATTATTAATAC
>DAOVVZ010000262.1:0-3843 GCA_030636915.1 Methylomarinum sp.
AGCTACTCCAACGGCAACTGGGGTTTTCCAGTACGCGTATATAGTAGACCGCGGATTGTTCCGGTTTGAACCCGGGGTCGCGCCAGCTGACCTTTATCTGGCTGTCACCCTTGTCAGTGCTGACTGCACAGGTGCTGATATCTACCCTGGCGCCGTTATCGGGACAGCGGCCGGTTTTGGGGTCGGGGTTCAAACCATCGGAACAGGCGATATCGACCACCCGCTCCCGGCTCTGGCCGTTTTCCATCCACGCCTTGACCATCTGCACCCGTTGCAGATGGAATTGATGTTATTTTCCCTGCTTGTACAGTCGTTGCTACAAGACCCGTAATAATAAGAGCGGCAGTTACACCGCTTATTATTTTTTTACATTGATTTTTTAAAGTTTTGATGACAATTCCTTGTATAAGGTTAATTTCTATTTGTAAGATTCAAATCGACAAAATAGAAATGTATGAATGTTCAAATATAGCCGAACTCTAATATTCTTTTTGTAACTAACCGCTTGTAACTTTCCTGCTACTCCTTCTAAAAATTATCTTTATTCTGTTGAAATAACTTTATATACTCTTCGCGATTAAGAATGAGCATTAAACAGTTGCCGTATTAGGCTGATAATAAATATAATAATGCAATGAATGATTACAGCCTAACTGACCAAGAGCTTTCTGACTTACAAGTTCTGCATCGAGAAACAATAGAGAAGCGTCAGGCTGATCGCGTAAAGGCTATTATTCTTCTTAGTTCTGGCTGGAGTCCTTCCCAAGTAGCTCAAGTATTACTAATAGACCGATCAACAGTACGTCGTTACTACCAAGACTATAAAAAAGGTGGTGTTACCCGCCTATTAGAAACAAACTATACGCGTCAGCGAGGGTATTTAAGTCTTGAACAAGAGCAGGCTCTTGATACGTATTTACAAGAATATCTTCATATCACGGCTAAATCAGTGATAGCCTACGTTGAAGAACGTTGGGCTATTCACTATAGCGAAAGTGGTATGACTGATCTACTCCATCGGCTGGGTTACGTTTATAAGAAACCGAAATTAGTCCCAGGAAAAGCGGATGCCCAAGCTCAAGAAGCTTTTCTTGAAGAGTATGAAGCATTGAAAGAAAACCAAGATGAAAGCGATGTTATCTTGTTTATGGATGCGGTGCATCCCCAGCATAACCCTGTTATGGCTAATGGCTGGATTAAACAAGGTAAAGAATTTCAGATATGTAGTAATACCGGGCGTCAGAGGCTTAATATTAATGGTGATATTGATTTAGACAGCATGAAACTCATCATGCGCTACGATGAAACGATCAATGCCGACTCAACGATTCGTTTGTTTGAGCAGATAGAAATGACTTATCCCACTGCCATAAAGATTACTATCGTTTGTGACAATGCTCGTTATTATCGGTCAAAACTCGTTAAAGCCTACCTTGAAAGTTCCAGTATAGAGTTAATGTTCTTACCGCCTTATGCCCCCAATTTGAACTTAATTGAGCGGTATTGGAAATATTTCAAGAAAACAGTTCTTTACAACAGCTACTACGAAACCTTCCAAAAATTTAAACAGGCCTGTGAGACCTTCTTTGAAAATACTGAGGAGCATCTTTCGTCCTTACGCACGCTATTGACTGAAAACTTTCAGATTATTGATGGCAAGATGGGGTATTCTTGAGCGGGAAGAGTATAGATTAAAAAATAGTCCCGGCTTTAGGATTTATTACGGATAGGATATCAACGACCTGAAGCAGCGAAGAATCAAGTGAGGATTCAATTACTTCAGGGGTTAATTTCAAATATTTGAGAACTTCAGGGTCAATATTGGGTTCAATTTCATTAAAATCAAAATCATGCTTTGCACATGGCTCAATACTATTTGCCAGTTTCCCTGCAACATGAAGAATGCAAGCATCCTTCACAAAGTTTTTAGCATTTAATGGATCAAGATGATAGGCAACCAATTGCCAGATATTAGCAGGCAGCTTCCACTGTTTTAAAAATGCTGCACCCAAATCAGCATAGCTAAAGCCCAGTTTTTCTTCCTCGGCAACTACCATTGCTCTATCCCCTTGGTCTTTTAAACGGAGTATCTCACTTGCTATCTCGGGACATTGGGTAAAATAAATTAGCTTACCTATGCTCAACAATAAACCTGCAATAAATAGTCGCTCAACATCAGTATGTTTAAGTTTTTTTGCCAAGACTTTGGCAAATACAGCACTAGTAACACTGTGATACCAAAAGACATCCATATCAACCAGCTCAACAGGCACGCCTTTAAACGTAGTGGTTACCGAAGAGCTAATGGCTAAATTCCTTAATGCATTAATGCCTATAAAATTAATCGCCTGGGAAATCGAATCAACAGACTTTGGTAACCCAAAATAGGCACTATTCACTATTTTTAAAATATTTGCAGTGAAAGCAGGGTCACAAACAATAATTTCTTCCAGCTCTTGATTGGATGGATCGAAAGAATTAAGCGCTTCATTTACCCGCATTACAACTTCAGGCAATGAAAATAAATTCTCAACTTGAGAAACTATTAATTGGATATTCATTTAAAGACTTACCTCCATCCTTATCTTTCTTTAAAACAAGAATCGTTGCAAAACAAAAATACAAGCATCATTAAATTACTCCTCAACCAAGCTTTCAATATAACGACATTTTCATCTAAGTACGAGCAAAAAATTGATTCGGCTTTTAATGAAATCATATTTTCCTTCGTATAGGGTATGCTGAGGCGTTTTTCACAAATGATAGCTTCGTCCTTCAGCACCCTATAGCTTTTAGTTTTTTTTATTTTCGTCCAAATAAAACAGGCGATTTAGCTTGTGCTTTATTCTGCAAACAAAAGTATGCCGCTTCATCAAAGCTCATTTTTAATGATTGCGTGTTTTTCTTCTCGACTAAGAATTTTTCAGCCTCAACAGCCGTTAAGTCTTTCATAACCCTTGTTGCAATACATAAACAAGGTTTAGCATATCTTTTTCGATCATCTCTCTTATTAACAGAGTTTTTAACTTCTCTTTCGACACATTGCTCAGCAAAGTCATGCTCAAACTTATGCTTTTTAAAGTCACTGACTTCAGCACCATGCGAATGATCAAAAACTTTATGCTTAGCTTTAACGACTTTCTTGGGCTGATCATCAGAACAAGCCGTTAAAGTAGCAGAAATAACTAAGCTAGTTAATAGTGCAAAAATAAGGTTTTTGGTTTTGATAGGCATTTTCATAAATTAAATATTTGGCTAGCCACTAAAATAACCCTGAACTTTATCATTTTATGAGTGGATATTCTAATTTGCTAAGCCATTTTCTTAATAATCATTGACTTAAGCAGCCGCCATTTTAAACAACTAATCAGCCACAGAAGGCTATGATACCTTAACTGCACCCTGTTGGAGCTACGTATAGTTTAAAAACACCCTATCACAGGAAACTAAAATAATGAGTCCGCCTGATTGAGATATATCTTGAGTTTTAATTCAACTGCGCTAACATTCAAATAATATAAGCATAATTTAGGGAAACTATGTAGTGAATAAAAAATCATTATTTTTTGGCATAGTTATTTTACTGTTAGCCGCTGGCTATTATTTTATTAAAAGCCCCGACCGCATTAGCGTCACCTTGCATAAGGTATCAAAAGGTGAAGTTAAGGCTAGCGTGTCCAATACTCGCGTGGGTACGATTAAGGCTTGTCGCCGTGCCTATTTAGCCCCAGCAACCGGAGGGAATGCTGCTAAACTTTTCGTTAAAGAAGGTGAAAGGGTCAAACAACAGCAACTATTACTGGAAGTCTGGAATGATGATCTAAAAGCTCAGCTTATATTACA
>DAOVVZ010000038.1:0-7896 GCA_030636915.1 Methylomarinum sp.
ATAAAACTTTCGTCATTTTTTTTAGTGGTGAAATGGTTCAGGATGACTGTGACAATTTAATCCATGATTTTTCACTATTAAAAAGTTTAGGTATTCGCCTAGTTCTGGTGCATGGGATTCGCCCCCAAATTGATCAACGCCTAAATCAACAAAATGTCACTTCCACCTTCTCCAATAATCTGAGAATTACCGATGACCAAGCCCTGCAATGCGTCAAAGAAGCCGCAGGTTTAGTTCGTGTAGAAGTTGAGGCCTTACTTTCTATGGGCTTGGCTAATTCACCCATGGCGGGAGCAAAAATCAAAGTTGCTTCTGGTAATTTTGTTATAGCAAAGCCTTTAGGGGTTCTTGATGGTATTGATTATAAACATACCGGTAAAGTACGCCGTATAGATGCAGCAGCAATCCACCAACAATTAGATCAAGACAATGTTGTATTAATATCTCCTATTGGTTATTCACCTAGCGGAGAAATATTCAATCTATCAGCTGAACAAGTTGCTACAGAGATTGCTATTGAACTGCAGGCTGACAAACTCATCCTGCTTACCGAGCAAAGCTGCATATCCAATCAACAGGTAATCCAGCAAATGACGGTGACAGAGGTAGAAGATTTTCTAATACAAGAAAAAGATTTAGCGACTTCTATTTATAACTCCTTAAAAGCATCAATACAAAGTTGCCAACAAGGCGTTAAACGCGTGCACTTAATTAACCGAAAGATTGATGGTGCTTTGTTATTGGAACTTTTTACCCGAGATGGTAAAGGCACACTGATTAGCTCCAATCCATTTGAAGAAATACGCCCTGCCGTTTTAAATGATATTGCTGGTATTTTGGATCTTATAAAACCTCTGGAGCAACAAGGCTTTTTAGTTAAGCGCTCTAGAGAGAAGTTAGAAATGGAAATTAACGATTATATTGTAATAGAACGTGATGGCTTAATTATTGGCTGTACAGCTCTGCATATAATGAATAATAAACAATCAGCTGAGATTGCCTGTCTTGCAGTACATTTAGATTATCAGAAGTCTGCACGTGGTAACCGATTATTAGATTACCTGATTAATAAAGCAAAAAAGGAAAGATTAAATCAACTATTTGTTTTATCAACTCAAACCATGCAATGGTTTATTGAGAGAGGATTTAAACCCACAGAAATCAATAATTTACCAGAACAACGTAAAGAGTTTTATAACGAAGAAAGAAATTCAAAAGTACTTTGTAAAACGCTATAAAAATGAACTCACCACTGGTTATCTTACAAATATCTGACTTACATATACTTGCGACAGCTGAGAAAACTTTATCTGATGTTAATACAGACCATACTTTCCAGCAGCTGTTAAAACAAGCCTATGCTAAGCACGGCAAGATAGATCTAACATTAGTAACGGGAGATTTAGCTCAAGACCCTTGCCAATCCAGCTATCAGCGAATATACAAAGCACTGGAAAAACACAACACCAGAACAATTTGTTTACCAGGTAACCATGATGAGTTGGCATTAATGCAGCAATTTATCAATGGCAAGCAGACTGACTGTAGCAAGCATATACAGTTAAAAAACTGGCAACTAATCTGCTTAAACAGTAAAAAAGAAGGTTCAGAAGGTGGTTATTTAAGCAGCAATGAACTTGATTATTTGTGCGAAACATTACAAAGCAAACCTGACTTAAATACACTGATTGCTGTGCATCACCACCCCATTTCAATCGATAGCAGCTGGATGGATGGCATGATGATTGAGAACAATGAAGATCTATTTGAAGTACTTAAAAACCACCCTCAAGTAAAAGCCATTGTGTGTGGGCATATTCACCAAGTATTTAATACTCTAAAAGAAAATATACTTGTTTTTGGGGTACCATCCACTTGTTTTCAATTTGCACCAAACGCTACGCAATTCACGCTTGATGACAAAGACCCCGGTTACAGAATTTTAAAGCTCTATTCTGACGGAATGATTGAATCAAACGTCTATCGCTGCTCACTTCAGTATGACTAGTCTTCTAGAGTCCAAAAAGAATTCAACACCTGAATAGATGGCAGAAACTTGCTGTATTCAACAGATTTTAAAATGTATCCCGAAATACCCAGCTCAAAACTGTTGTCTACATCTTGCTGCTCTTTTGAAGATGTTAGCATAACAACAGGTATATTTTTAAATACAGTATGCTGTTTTAATTTTTCTAAAAATTCATGTCCATTCATTTTAGGCATATTAATATCCAAAAGAATGACGCAAGGCAATCCCTGAACTGGGTTGTTTAAATAATCAAGCGCCTCTTCGCCATGATTTTTCACAACTAATTCATTCATGACCTTTAATTCCTTAAAGCTTCGCTTCACAGTCATAATATCAACCTGGTCATCCTCTACCAGTAAAATTGGGTTTATCTCATTCATCTTTTCTTATTATTTTAGGTATTGTAAAAATAAACGTACACTCTATACCTTCCTCAGACTCCACCCATATTCTACCACCCCAATTGGCCACTATTTTTTCAATTAGGCTTAAACCAATTCCTGTGCTTTCATACTGATCTTTAGGCTTTAGCGTCTGGAACAATTGAAATATTTTATTTTGGTGTTTTTTAGCAATCCCTACACCATTATCCTTCACTGAAACCTGCCAAAAATTGACTTGTTCAATACAATTAAGTTCAATCATTCCTTTACGTTTATCGTTATACTTTACAGCATTATCAATCAAATTTTGGAAAACTTGATGAAACTGTAATCTTTCTCCTTTTATTGTGGGAAAAACACACTTTATATCAATTTTTATATGATCTGGTGGTGCAATAAGTTGAATGACATCCTTTATGACCAGATTAAGATCTACATCTTCCAATTCATTTTTTACGCGTCCAATTCTGGAGTATTGTAGGATGCCATCAATCATCTCATGCATACGCTTGGCTCGACTTTTGATCAATGCCATTTGTTCTTTACCGTCCTCATCAAATGAATCTGCATAATCATCAGCAACCCACCCTGCTAATTGATTAATTGCTCGCAAAGGCGCTTTTAAATCATGAGACACAACATACGAGAAGTTATTTAATTCTTCATTAACTCGGTTTAATTTAGCTGTTCTTTCTTCAACTCGTTGCTCAAGACTTTTGTTTAGACGTTCAATTTCTTGATGATGTTGTTTCATTCTTTGTACTAACTGGGTATTTTGCAATGCTACGGCGGCTTGAGCCGTTAGCAACCGAGTCAATTCAATTTGTTCTTGAGTAAAAATGGACTGAATTAAATTATTTTCTAAATACAAAATGCCTAAAACTTGCTGTTTAAGCCTTAGCGGAATACATAACACCGATTTAAGTTGTTGCTGTTGCACGGTTGCATCAGCAATAAAATCACTGTTATCACAGGCATTGTCTATCACCAGCATTTTAGCGGTACGATAAACATAATTAACAATCCCCATGCTTAAACTATCTGAATTTAATGGCTCACCATCCTTGACTTTTACTTCAACAAAATCACCTTTATCACCTCTAGCAACCACCTCTAGCCCTTCTTTATTAACAACTAATAAGTAAGCTGTTCTTGCACCCAGTCTCTCCATAACAGCTTGTACAATAGTACTCAACAATAAAGTAAAGTCTAGCTGCTGGGTTATGTTTTTTATCACTTTATGTAGATAATTAATATCAAGACGCTGAGCTAAAGGCAACTCTCTATTTTTACGCCTATCAATCAATGCTAAAGAATACTTCTCACTTAATTGTGTCGCTTTTACTTTTGCAGAACACTCTTGATAAAGAGTAGCAGCCTTATTCAAATAATAATTTGCCTGCGCATGCTGTTGCTCAACACACATCTGCCCTAGTCGTTCGTGTAGATAAGCGTTTAACAAAACAAATTTATTTGTTACAGCCAAATCAATTGCATCTAAAGCATAACGACGAGATTCACTAAAATCAGCTTTCTCCATCGCTACTTCCATTTGCATCAAAATAAAATAAGGTTTTAAAGTGGGTCCTAAATCTGCCCAAGTCTTCACCAGGTTTAAGCAGTTCGTTAAAATAAGCTGTTCATCATCCGGTTTTTTTGCCGCAAGTCTTAATGAATTAATAAAACGAAAAACATACCAGAGACGGTTTAAAATATTATCACTTAATCCGCGCAGATAAGGCTCTGCTTTTGCGAGAGCTTCAGATGCAATTAAATAATCACCCAAATAATGATGACTAATCCCTTTAAGGGTGTAATATCCACCAATAGATACCACATGTTTATCATCTTCCCAGAGCTGTAATTTTTCAGCTATCTGTTTAGGCGTAAAGCTTTCCTTTCCTGTCAGCATTAAGTCTGACCATCCCGCAATAGCGCTTTGCGCTAGACCTAAAGAGAGTGATAAATTGAATTTTTCTGAAAAAACAATACACTCATTAGAGACTTCAGAAACTTTATCAAGGTCTTTACCTTGATTAATTAAATGCCATATATAGGGTCCATAAGACAATCCGGCATTGTATAAATCACCACACAGTTTACCTCGATGAATATTCTTCTGGCATTGTTCGATAATATATTCGGACTCTCTACGATTGTGCATATTCGTCCATAAAATACCGTTAATCCCTTTAGTTGCACCAAATGTATCTGGGTAACGTTCTGACAGGGCTAAGCCCAAGTCTTCATAATTAAAGGACATTTTATATTGCCCTTGTCGCTGTAAATATAAGCCGACCATGGAAAAACCATAAATAACGGTTTCATCTACCCCTCCGGCAAGACAGTTTTGGGTTGATTGAATAGCCGACAAATATAACTGCGGCACCATCCCTGCCAAATAATAATCCGGTATTAATTCACTATAGATACCTGTTTCAATTTTAGTTGCTCTATCACCACTAGGCACAATGTCTAAAATCTGTTGCCAAATATCTTTATTACCTTGATGAATCTGATCTATGATTTCTGCTGATTTTTTTAAGGCTAATTCATCATCTTCGGGGATTTGCCTATTAAAAAACTGTAAACCTCTATTACCTACCTTAATCGCCTGTTTAAATCGCCCCATAGAAGATAAACCAGTTGTTTGTTCATATAAACAGTCAATACGATCCAGATCATTTTTAGACTCTTTAATTAAGGTTTTTAATATTTTTTCTGATGCCGGCTGATTGCCCAAAGCCATCTCAGTCCTGGCTAAATACTTATGCAGTAAAAATAAAAAACTATAATGATGATCCCATGAATCATAAGGGAATAGCAGTAAACTTTGATGAAAGAAAAAGTTAGCATTTTCCATTGCCAATGCATGCATAGCTGCCACACCCGCATAAAAATCAAACTCTGCCTCTTGTTTTTTAGAAGCATCGCTTTGAAGCGGTTCCCGCCCTAAGCCTAAATGCTCAACAATGGAAAACAAATTGGGTAAGCGCTCAATATCTGCTTGCTCAGGAATAGCATTGATAAATGCATCAGCTATTTTTTTATGGGCTTGTTGCTTGGAAACTTCATCCAGAAAACTTTCTGCCGCTGCCTGAACCTGATCATGAAAGAAAAATACCTGCTCCTTATCCCGTATAAGAATATTGTCAGAAAATGCAGTACCCAGGGTTTGCAATAACACCGGCAAAGACATTTCCACAACCAAAGCCAGATCATTAATATTAAAACGTGCGCCTAAACAGGATGACACACCCAATAACTTACGAATAACGACTGTTTGTTTAGCGATTTTATCTTTAAATAAATCAAGTGCTGTTTCTGGAATGTTGGTATGCCTTAATTGCTCATCATCCCAGCTCCAAACGCCCTCTTCTGCTAAATGCAGGTGTTTATAGGTATGTAGCCAGCGCAAACTTTCATTAACAAACAAAGGGTTACCAGAAGATGTCTGATAAATTATAGAAGATAATTCTGTGGTGCGACTGGGATAGGTGTTAAGTATGTATGCTGTCATTTGATTAACATCAGAATAATTTAATGCTTTCAAACGAATTTCAACTAAAGGTCGTTGCGCCTTTTTAACACGACTGATTAACTGACTAAGACGGTGAGATGAGTCAACTTCGTTATGTCTGTAGGCGCCAAGACAATAAAAATAGGGATAATCTATCGCATTATCAAATAAACGTTGGAATAACTCAAACGTTGCACTGTCACACCACTGTAGGTCATCAATAAATAAGGTCAGTCGATGTTCCTTAGAAGCCAAGCAGGCGATAAATTTACCAGCAACATCATTGAATCGATTACGTGCTTCAACAGGAGGTAAATTAACAACATCGGCTTGTTTACCAATAATCAATTCTAACTCTGGCACTAAATCGGTTATTAATTGACCGTGTTCACCGAGATGTTGGATTATCCTATGTTGCCAATATTCAATACGCAAATTATCTTCTGTCAAAAACACTTTAACCAGACTAGACAATGCCTGTATTAGAGTGCTGTATGGAATATGTTTTTTAAATTGATCAAATTTACCCGAGGTAAAATAACCATTATGCTTAATAATAGGTAACTGCAACTCCTGTATTAAACGGGTTTTACCTATCCCTGACAAACCTGAAATCAGTGCCGCACGAAACAACCCCTCACATGATTTTTTATGTTCCTCCAATAAGCACTTTTTCTCCTGATCTCTTCCTACCATTAAAGATGGTATGGTAATGCGATTACTAAAATCATTCTGTTTTAAGGTAAAACGACTAATATGTTTATGCTTCTGCCAGTCTTTTAAACACTGCTTTAAATCAAAAGCTAACCCAGCCGCCGTCTGGTAACGCTTTTCGGGTGCTTTCTCTAATAATAGCTCAATAATTTGGCTCAATATTTCTGGAATATCCGGATTAACAGACTGTACTGAACTAGGAGTTTCAGCTAAATGAGAATGAATAATTGCAATAGGATCATCAAACAAAAAAGGTGGTTTACCCGTTAAACATTCGAAAATCACCATGCCTAAAGAATAAAGATCTGTTGAATAATCAACCGTATACTTTATTCGCCCTGTTTGTTCAGGTGATAAGTAAGGCAAGGTTTCTGTACGGAAATCTTGTTGATAAATAAAATGGCTCATTTGATTGATATCAAGAATACGTATATCGTCAATCAGCTGTACTTTGTGCTTATCACCAAGCAACAGAATATTATTAGGCTTAATACTTTTATGAATATGCCCTGCTCTATGTCTTTGTTCTAGTTGCTCGGCAATAGCAATCATTATTTCAAGAATATCGTCTAATCTGGGCTGTTTATTCTGACGAATCCATTGCCTTAATGTAAGACTAGGTGTCCATGGCTGAACTAAACAAAGATTATCGCTATCAGGATAGAAAATTGCTGGAACAATAACATCCGGTAACTGAAGTTCATTTAAGGCATCAATTTGTTGCTGTAGATAATCACTGAGTTCTGGATTACAAAACTGGGGTTTTATTTTTTTTAAAACAAACGGCTTTTCTTGGTTATTGGTAGCCTCAGAAGCTAACACTTTATAAACATCCGCATGTATACTGGCACCCAGATTTTGCTGGATTTTATAATTGAATTGAGTTTGAGGCACTATTTATCCTTAAAGTAAATATTAAAGCTAATAGAAATCTGCAACTGTGACCGCGTAGAATATAAGATAATCACAGTAAATAATTGATTTAAACTTATACTTCATACGGTCTCGGATGCGGTTTTCTATCGGTCGATTTTTGCCGATAGGCAGCGTTGCTGAAACAGTTGCATAGCTTGCTATGCGCCTGTTTCAGCGCCTTGCTATCGATAAAAATCAACTCGCTATAAAATCCGCATCCGTAACCGCGCAAAGTATAGCTGTATGATGATCACATCATACATCACCAAAACCACTCCCCAAAAGTAAATAAAAAAATGAAGGCACTATTTTTCCCCGCAATTTCTTTAATGAAC
>DAOVVZ010000202.1:0-4366 GCA_030636915.1 Methylomarinum sp.
ATATCCCTCCTCAATATCTAGACAAGCATGAAAAGACAGTACATTTGAATAAAATTAAGATCAATACACCTCAGTCATTAAATCTTGGTGTCTGCGCTTCTATCGTTATGTATGACCGGCACAGTAAATAAACTTCGATGATTATCACGTGAGACAGATGCGTAAGTTGGATGAGCGAAGCGTTATCCAACATTTTACGGAATAAACGGTATCCACGATATTGGATAATTCTGATATTTGTGGTGTGATGGTGGAATGCATTATCATTTTTCCACCCTAGCTATAAAACAAAAAAACTAGAGTTTTTTATTTTGCGTATGTAATATTTTATGACAAGATTGGATCTATACCTTTTATCCATCAAGGCTTATGAGTAAAAAATCTGACGAATGTGTTGTTTTGTTTGCCGATATCACAGACAGTACTCGACTATATGAAAAATATGGTGATAACGTTGCTAAAGCCAATATTGATATATGTTTGGGGTTATTAGAACGAATTACGAAAGAGTATAAAGGTACTGTCATCAAAACTATTGGTGACGAGATAATGTGTACATTCCCATATGCCGATTATGCATATTTAGCCAGTTGTACTATGCATGAACTGGTTACTAATCACCCAAGTCTACAAAAGCTAAACATGATGGTACAAATTGGTTTCCATTCAGGATATGTGATTAAAGATAATAACGATGTGTTTGGCGATACTGTTAATGTCGCAGCCCGAATTGCTAGTCTCGCTAATGCAACAAAAACGCTAATCACTAAACCTGTCTTTGATCAACTTTCTATCAAATTTAAAAATCAAGTTAGGCCTTATGACCAAGTCAGTATAAAAGGAAAGTTAAAGCCGGTCAGTACCTGGGAAATACTGTGGAAAAAAAGTGATGATGAGATGACTGTTATGGTCAATAAACCTCATCAACGTAAATCTAATTCTCCTACCTTGACACTGAATTATGAAGATAAAACTTTTCAATTACAGCAAGATTTTTTACCTCTAGTGATTGGCAGAACCAGTCAGGCAACAATCTTTGTTAATAGTAAATTGGTATCGCGTACCCACCTTATCATTGAATATATTGGGGGGAATTTTACCTTAACGGATAAAAGTACTAATGGTACATACATTAAACCAATGGGTGGGAAAACTTTGTTTTTAAAAAATGAACAAATTTTACTGCATGGCCAAGGTGAAATAAGCCTTGGTGAACCATTTGTAAATAATAAATCACAAGTTATCAACTACAGTTAATTTTATCCCTCATAAAAATTTAATCCATAACTGCCAATTATTTTATTTTCCCCTCAGCCAGCCCTCTCTTGCTGGGCGGGCTGCACTGCATGGGTGCAGAAGGTAGAGTGAAGAATATTTAGCACAGTTCTTTTCTTCCTTAATTAGTTATTCGTTATATGCATTTCCCCTGTGTCAGGCTTTTTTACCTCGGCTTCCCTGTTTTTGAAAGTCATAAAAAAACCTTAATTAAGAGGTTTAGTTTTAATGTGGCATATTGTGATATTTACTCTACTGATAAATTAACGCTCAGTTAATGCTTGAACAATTGCATAACGGGCTTGAATAACTATAGGTATATCTTTAAGCCAACCGCCTTGCGTTTCAATTTGAGAGGCTAAAAACTGCTCAATGTCTGGATGACCTATTTTAATCATCGCATCAATATAAAAACCTTCCAAATCAATAAGGTAATCTTCACCGCCTACATGAAGCTCTATTTCTACAACTTTATACTTTTCCATTTTATTTTATCCTCGTTCGTTTTGTATTAGGTATTATGAGTGAGTATAAACGTGCCTAAACTTCATATTACCCTAGTTTTTATTTTTTAGGGGGTTATACACCAATGTAAAGGGAGAGGCATTTAACTCGTTGTGCGGATACCTAAGTTGGATGAGTACTAGCGTTATCTGTCATTTTAGGGAACAATTAGTAATCATAATTTTGATTTTTATGCTGGCAGAATGCGTTATCACTTTTCCTCCCTATGTGCTTTATAATCCAGTTGAACTTATCTTAGAGAATAAATAGCATTATCATCCATGAATTACGCAATATTGAATATAAAAAGAAAATTTGTAGTGGTAGCAATGTCTATCGTAATGATTTTTTTTGTCTATGGCTGTAGTAAAGATGTTCATGATCACCCAGAACTGACAACAGGGAAGCAATTATTTAATTACCACTGCTTAGGATGCCATCGCGAGAAAGGACAAGGAAGTTTTCTAAGAGGCGTTCCATCTAACTCTGATACACAGTTATCTGCATACCAAATCTCTCACAAAATTAGAAAAGAAAATGGTGATGATTCAAAAATGCCTTCATTTCCACATATGAGTAGGAAAGAAGCAAATAAAATATCATTTTATTTAAAAAGAATTGGTGGCTAGTAAAGTGACTGTGCAAGCAGGGTGAATGCCAGCGTTATCCGATATTTTATGAAATATTCGGTATCCATGGTATTGGATAATTTTTGATATTGTGTTGTCATAGATAGTTCGTGGAGTGATGTAAGGGGCAATACCCGTTTTAAACTCTACGTTTTGAATATTAATTTTATTAGGAGCAAGGCGATGAAAGCACTAAACATAATGATCCTCAGCTTTATCACTAGCCTATTAATGACTGGCTTGGTAGAAGCGGTAGAAATAAATATTGATACGGCAACTGACGCTTCAGGAAAGAGTATTCGCAGTAATACGGTGAATGAAGGGCGAGTGGTTATTAACGGTAAAGTTATACAAGGCTCTTCCCGTAAAATGACAGCCAAAGAACAAAAAGCATTGAATGAGGAATTAACTCGGCAAGGATTGCAAATCGAGGATGATATGGCTGATATGGAGAAAGGCTTAGAAGGGATGTTTGATTAATAATTAGTTTTATAATCTACGTAAAACAATTTAAATCATGGGTGAAATGATGAAAAGATTAGTTTTTATATTAGTTGTTGCTTTACAGTTGTTAGGATGCTCGGTAGAAATAGGTAGTGAGGCTTGGTGTTCAGATCTTAAAGAAAAACCTAAAGGTGAGTGGTCAATGAATGAGGTAAAAGATTATGCTAAGCACTGTCTACTAAAATGAGTAAATAAGCCCATCATCGTGCTGTGTTTGTATCGACCAGGAAGTATAAGAAGAAATAGATTTTCCCCTTAGTTGTTATAACAATGGTGTGGTTTAGCCCGTTATGGCTAATTCATGTTCATCTAACGCTAGGTTTTCATACCTCGATGAGTGATTGTCTTTACTCTGTTCTTCTACTTTTGTTCTATAGCCATCTAATAATCTTATTATTTCAATGGGTAATGTAGCCTCAAAGCCAAGGGCATTGTCGTAATAGTTTTTCATTTTTTTGTGTTTTTAATAAAAGTTGACTCATTTTCCTTAACTAATATGACAATTTAATGACAAGTGGTTTTAATTTTTATTAATTTCCGGATAAAGAGGGCTTGAAGAGTCTGGAGGTCACGATGTTTCTTTTCTCTGTGTTAAATGTTTTTTTATATTTAAAGGTGTCATAGTCTGATGAAAAGATTGTTTTTTGCTTTATGGCCTAGTGACGAGGTCAGAAAACAAACAAATACCTTTAACCATTCAATTCATGCGTGTGGTTTGAAAAAGGTTAAAGCGGATAATTTGCATGTAACCTTGGTTTTTTTGGGTAATGTCGATGCTGAGTCAGAAATTTTAATCAGGCAGAGTGTGGATAATATAAATGTTAAGCCTTTTTCAGTGTATTTTGATAGGTTGGACTTTTGGCGTAAACCACGGATTTTGTGCTTATCAACAGCAAAATATGATGCGCAGTTATTAAAGTTAGTGGATGCTTTAATGTGTACGGTTGAGCAATGCGGCATAAATGTTGAAGATAGGCCTTATAAACCCCATGTCACTCTGGCCAGAAAAGCGCATAGGCTGATAGATGTTGATGTTTTACCGATTGAATGGGCGGCAGATTCATTTTGTTTGGTTGAGTCGTTCAGTACCCCAGATGGCGTTCATTATCAGGTTTTACAACGCTGGGGTTTTGAATAGAGTCTGTATTAAAAAACAACCATTATTCTGTAGCTCGTATGGAGCAAAGTGCAATATGGGGAATCGATACGCCGAACTCCCGTGTTCGACTCTGTTTCATACGGGCATGAGTAGCTGGTTTTTACTTTTAAGTAAAGAAGCTTCTTAAAACCAGTGTTACCTGAGTTTATATAAGGGTAAAATAAACGCTGATGTTTAGAGCCGAATATATTAATAAAATCCTCTATAAAACAAATGTAGCCTTCATGAAGCAATGTGGAATCAAGGAATTTAACATTGCCTCATTGATTCCACATCACCTCATTAAGACATACAG
>DAOVVZ010000182.1:0-4562 GCA_030636915.1 Methylomarinum sp.
GGCAAGCGAGTCTACGTATAGTAGAAGGAGTAGCTGCACATGCATGAGGTAACATTTAAAAAAGTATCTGTTGTTGGTTTAGGATATATCGGCCTGCCTACGGCAGCTGTTATTGCTTCAAGAGGTGTGGAAGTCGTTGGTATTGATGTGTCTCAACATGCTGTTGATACCATAAACCAAGGCAAGATTCATATCGTAGAGCCTGATTTAGACATGTTGGTGCAAAGTGCGGTGACTACCGGTAAATTAAGAGCAACACTTGATCCTGAACCTGCAGATGTCTTTATGATTGCCGTTCCTACACCTTTTACAGATGGTTTTAAGCCAGATGTCTCGTATATTGAGGCAGCGGTTAAAAAAATTGCACCTGTGTTAAAGAACGGAGACTTGGTTATTTTAGAATCGACTTCTCCTGTAGGTACAACCGAGAAGATATCGGAATGGTTGAGTGAAATAAGAGATGATTTAACTTTTCCTCATCAAAACAGTGAACAAGCCGATATTTATATTGCCCATTGTCCTGAGCGAGTATTACCTGGGTATGTGATTCAAGAGCTAGTGACTAATGATCGCGTTATTGGAGGTTTAACACCTCAGTGTGCTGATAAAGCTAAAGCCTTATATCAACTTTTTGTTAAAGCCGAGTGTATTGTGACTGATGCACGTACTGCTGAAATGGCAAAATTAACAGAAAATTCATTCCGGGACGTTAATATAGCCTTTGCCAATGAATTGTCGATTGTTTGTGACAAATTAAATATTAATGTCTGGGAATTAATTTGCTTAGCAAATCGCCATCCCCGGGTTAATATTTTAAAACCAGGGCCTGGTGTAGGCGGGCACTGTATTGCAGTAGATCCCTGGTTTATAGTTGACTCTTGTCCTGAAGAGGCGCGTTTGATAAGAACTGCTAGAGAAGTTAATGACAGTAAACCTGAGTTTGTGATTAATAAAATCCGAAAAGTCGCTGAAGCATTTAAACAGCCTAAAATAGCCTTGTTAGGGTTAGCTTTTAAAGCAGATATTGATGATTTAAGAGAAAGTCCTGCAGTTGATATTGCTGAAAAAGTGATACAAGAAACTATAGGAGATGTGTTGGTTGTCGAACCGCATATCAAATCACTGCCTGAAAAATTACAAGCAGATCATGTGAAGTTAGTGAGCCTGGTTGATAGTCTTGCCGAGGCAAATATCATTGTCACCTTAACGGATCATTCCGTTTTTAAACAAGTTAAACCCTCAATATTGCATGAAAAAATCATTATTGATGCGCGTGGAATTTGGGAATAACACTTAATGAATATAAAAAATACAAAAATTGCCATGATAGGCCTAGGCTACGTGGGTTTGCCTTTAGCGGTAGAGTTTGGTAAAAAATATACCACGGTAGGTTTTGATATTAATCAAGCACGGATTGATGAATTAAAATTAGGCAATGATCATACCTTAGAGGTGAGTGATGAAGAATTAGCCTCTGCAAATAAACTTAGTTTTACCTCTAATCCTGAAGAAATTAAACACTGCAATGTTTATATTGTCACTGTGCCTACGCCAATAAATGACTATAAACAACCTGACTTAACACCGCTAGAAAAAGCCAGCACCTTATTAGGTAAGGTCATTAAGCAGGATGATATTGTTATATATGAGTCTACAGTTTACCCTGGTGCTACAGAAGAAGTCTGTGTGCCTATTTTAGAAGAGGTTTCTGGATTATCATTTAATAAAGATTTTTTTGTAGGCTATAGCCCGGAAAGAATTAATCCAGGTGATAAGGCGCATCGAGTGACTAATATCTTAAAAGTCACATCAGGTTCTACAACAGAAGTCGCCGAACAAATTGATCAGCTCTATAAAAGTATCATTACCGCAGGGACACATAAAGCCAGTAGTATTAAGGTGGCAGAGGCTGCAAAAGTGATAGAAAACACCCAGCGTGATGTTAATATTGCCTTGATTAATGAACTGGCAATTATTTTTAATCGTTTAGACATTGATACTGAAGAAGTTTTAATTGCAGCAGGCACTAAATGGAATTTTTTACCCTTTCGCCCTGGTTTAGTTGGCGGACACTGTATCGGTGTTGATCCTTACTATTTAACCTATAAAGCCCAGTCTATCGGCTATAACCCTGAAATTATTTTATCGGGTCGACGGATTAACGATGATATGGGGGAATATGTTGTCTCTCGTTTAGTTAAGTTGATGTTGCAGAAACGGATTCATGTGCAGCAGTCTGATATCTTGATCATGGGGTTAACATTTAAAGAAAACTGCCCAGATATACGAAATACACGGGTAGTCGATATTGTTAAAGAATTAAAAACCTATGGGGTTAATGTACATGTTTATGATCCGTGGGTTGATCCAAAAGCAGTTGAAGCAGAATATGGCATAAAACCCATAACAACATTGGAAGAAAATAAGTTTGATGCCATAGTCTTAGCTGTTGCACATGAACAATTTAAACAAATGGATATTAAACAAATTAGAGTACTAGGTAAGCCGGGTTCAGTGATCTATGATCTTAAATATTTATTTCCAGCAGAATTAACAGATGAGCGTTTATAAACAATGAAAGTAATGGTTACCGGCACTGCCGGATTTATAGGGAATCACCTGGCAATAAAATTGTTAGAGCGAGGCGATGAAGTGATTGGTATTGATAATCTGAATGATTATTACGATGTTAATTTAAAGTTGGCGCGTTTAGATAGAATAAAAGACCACTCTAACTTTACTGATGTAAGGGCTGATATTGCTGATAGAGAACGCATGGAGCAGTTATTTAAGGAGCATCGGCCTCAACGGGTGGCGAATTTAGCAGCGCAGGCCGGTGTAAGATACTCTATAGAAAACCCTCATGCTTATATTGATAGCAATATTGTCGGTTACCTTAATATCTTAGAAGGTTGTCGTCATAATAATGTCGAGCATTTGGTTTATGCTTCCAGTAGTTCAGTTTATGGTGCCAATGAAACCATGCCTTTTTCTGTGCATGATAATGTTGATCATCCACTCAGTTTGTATGCCGCTTCCAAAAAATCTAATGAGTTGATGGCACATACTTACAGTAATTTATATAACCTACCAACCACAGGTTTGAGATTCTTTACCGTATATGGCCCTTGGGGAAGACCCGATATGGCATTGTTTTTATTTACTAAAGCAATTAAGGACGGTGAAAAAATCAAAGTGTTCAACTATGGTAAGCACCGTAGAGATTTTACCTATATAGATGATATAGTCGAAGGAATTATCAGAACATTAGATAATGTGGCCAAGCCTAATCCTGATTGGAATGGTAAGAATCCAGATTCGGGTACTAGTAAAGCCCCTTGGCGTGTTTACAATATTGGTAACCAAAGTCCTGTCGAACTGATGAGTTATATTGAAACATTAGAAAAATATCTGGGCAAAACGGCAGAAAAAGAATTATTACCATTGCAACCGGGGGATGTCCCTGATACTTATGCGGATGTTGAAGCATTAGTGCAAGATGTGGGATATAAACCAAACACTACAATTGATCAAGGTATTGCGAAGTTTGTTGCTTGGTATGACAGTTATTATAAATAAAAGTTAAATTTGTTTTAAAGCCCTCCCTTGCTGGGGGGGTGGGTGAGGAGAATATAAAATAAGTTTTTCTCCTTATTCTTTTTGATTTTTAATCGTGATCAGCTGATTATTCTAGGTTTAATCATACTCGAACAAGGATGCGCCTACAATTGCCAGGTCGATACTATTTTACAATGAAACTATATCATTATTTCCTAGGTTAAAATATTGGCTAATAATACAAAACAAGCACCTCTTATCGCTCATGTGATTTATAGATTAGGTACCGGCGGGCTTGAAAATGGATTGGTAAATTTAATTAACAATATGCCGCCTGGGAAATATAGGCACATTATTGTTTGTTTAAAAGGAAGTACGTCCTTTAGCAAACGATTACAAAGGCAAGATGTTGAAATAGTCGATTTAAAAAAACAAGAAGGGCAGGACTGGGGCTCTTTTGTCCGCTTTTATCAAATTCTAAAAGAATATCAAGTTGATATTGTTCACACTCGTAACTTAGGTACTATTGAATATCAAGTACCTGCTTTTTTAGCGGGTGTTAAATATAGAGTGCATGGCGAGCATGGATGGGATGTCTTTGATCCTGAAGGTAATAACAAAAAATACCAATGGCTAAGGCGATTATTAAGTCCTTTGATTAAAGTGTTTATTCCATTATCCTTGCATTTACAGCGCTATCTGGTTAAAAAAGTCAAAATTCCTGCGCATAAAATACATAGGATCTGTAATGGTGTTGATATAAAAAAATTCTACCCAGAAAAGACCAAACAGCTGGTAGAAGATTGTCCACTACCCTTTGGAAAAGACAATATTTATATAGGAACCGTGGGAAGAATGCACGGGGTAAAAGATCAGATAACATTGGTCACTGCTTTTATTTCTTTAATGGAATCGAATAGCGCATTGGTCGGTAAGGTTTATTTGCTTTTAATCGGTGATGGCCCACTTAGACAAGAAGCGATAGAGTTACTTAAAAAACATCA
>DAOVVZ010000384.1:0-2930 GCA_030636915.1 Methylomarinum sp.
ATCGCCGTAACTTGTTTTTTCTATAACAATATGACCTGAATGTTTAGAAAGAAACTGAGTAATTACTCAGCGTAATTAGAAAGGCTGTAGATTATTTTCTGGCAAAGTCAGGCAGTTGACCTTCAAATACGAAGGACATGGCTTGAGAAGCGGTCACACCTTGTTTCCGACAGGTTGATAAATATCCCCTGACGCGACAAAATATTTTAGCGCCATCCATGCTTCGAAAACAGCCTGATATTTTCTGTTGTACTTTGGTCATTCGAATCACATTTTCGGCTTCATTATTGGTAAAGGGTACCGCAGGATTTTCCATAAAGCGCAGCACATCATCTTCGAAATTAATAAGCCGTTCCAGTAAGTTTCTGGCTTTACTGCGTTTTATTCGTCCGCGTTGTTTGTGGACTGGCTTTTCAGGCGGTGGACATTCCCTTTCTGCTTTTTTAAGTAACTCTCTGTAGCGTTGACGGTAGTGATTGGCCTCTGTATTAGGCAATGCCCCGCCTGCGTTATTGACAGCAATATTTATGTCTTCAAGTAGCTGTTTCATCTCTTTGGACCAACCTTGTTTATCCTGCTCCCATGCGCGGGTTAATTCTCTAAGATGGTGAGCATTACATAGAGCATGAATAAAATTATACCGATAATAAGGCTTCCAGTGATCATGACAGAGAATACCATGAAATCGAGGTAAAATGCCGATGGCATTCATGGCTTCAGTTCCTCTTTTTTCATGGGGGTAAAAATGTGTCCATTGGTTGTTGGAGACACTGTGTAGCCAATGCCGTTTGCCATTGATATTAATGCCTGTTTCATCGGCGTGAGCACAGGGTGCTTGAGTGAGCTGTTCCTTTGCAATCATTTCAAACTCAGCGAGCTGCTCATAGGCCTGGCAGTTAAAGTTATAAAGAGAGCCTTCGCTGAGTGGAATATGTAACAGTTCGGTAAAATAATCCTTTATTCGCTTATAAGGCAATAATTGATATTGGGATAGGTAAACCGCATGGGCCTTCAGTTGCTTTCCATATTGGACAGATTTACCCACATCTTTTGGAAAGGAGGCGACAAAACATTGGCCTTGCTCATTTTCAAGTTGCTGTGCTCTATATTCAGTCACTAGCCGTGAAATATCAATATCAAATACTTGTCGAGTGATAAAGCCTCGTTCTTTGTAGTTGCCTTTGGGTAGAGTGCGGCGATCAATTTTAATCACTTGGACAACGTCAGGGTCATCTACTTTTGTGAGTGTTGTGCCGACATGGTCTTTTTGTCCACCTGATGGTTTATTCGATTTATTTCTGCCTTCTTTTTTTCGATTGGGATCACTTGAAGGGGGCTTACTGCTATTTTTACTATTGAGGGTAACGCGGTTTAGTAGAATAGAAACTAGCAGCAACATGACATTTAAAGCCGATTTAAGCGCGGGCGAGAGGTCTGGCTCTTTCTCAAGCAGTTGCTTTACATTGTCGATGGCATCATCAACATCAATGGACTCTAGTTTCAACGCTACACCTGTTTTTAATCTAGGTGTATTATCTCATGGCTTTTTAAAGGCAATTTTTAAAGCTTAGAATCGTTTTTAAGCGCATAAAAAAGAGCTATTACGAGGGCCGTATATAAGAAAGTCAGAATGCCATTTGTCGCTTTATCGGGCTTGATAATCGCTGATTCTTGAGGTGTTTTAGAGAAAAATAAAAAACGACAAAATCACACTAAAAACCTGTCAAGTAGTTTTTTTATTATTTACGCTGAGTAATTACTTAATTTATAAAGTACCAGATTAAACAGAGACTCCTTCACATAAGAGTCTTTAATGGTAGATATTTTATTTATTGTGGATAAACATTTGCCGCAGTTAAGCCTTTGGGCCCAGTTTCAATTTCAAATTCGACTGTTTGCCCTGCAGTTAATTTTTTAAAGCCGTCACCCATGATAACGGAATAGTGTACGAAAATATCTTCATCGCCTTCAGCGGACTCAATAAAACCAAAACCTTTCGTATTGTTAAACCACTTTACAGTGCCAGTAGCCATAAAAAAACCCCTTAAATTTAAAATTTATGGTTAAACAGAAGGACAACTTAATACACTTATTAATACTGGTTCTGTATCTCAAATAGCTGTTTTCTGTCTAACCCACATTGTACTGCGAATTATTGGATTGAGGAACTAAATAATTACGGACAGGTGCTTTATTTATGAAGAGCCTTCCAGATGCCATATGAATAATTGATCACATTGTGATCTGCAAAAGAGCGGAGAAACAGGTTTTTTGATAGAAACGGAATAACAAGTTTTCTTTGTGGATAAAAAGTTTGTGCTCTAAACTGGTCTAAATACATAAAAATATTACTAGGCGAAAGATGATAGTTAGAATCAGCATCAAAATAATGGAGTGTGCCCATATGTTGATAGTCGAGCAGATCTTTTGGCGGTAGATGCGTAACCAGGTCGCTACAATTAGCAAAGCGGTGAACATTTTTCCCTTCAAAAGATGCCTGGAACGTACTATCGCCAACTCTGGGTGAGCCAAAATCGTATAGGCCATGGGGTCCTAAATGGGCAGAGGCAATAGTTGACAATCCAGCACCTAAACTATGTCCAGTAATCCATAAAGGTTTGTTTTTAAGCTTTTCACTGCTAAGGGTTTGTTGAATTTTATCCCAGACCTGGCCCTCTAAAGCAGCAAAAAAACCACCATGAACCATCCCTTTATCTGGAAATTCTGTGGGGTTGAGATATAGGTCTGTCAGATAATCCTTTGCAACATCAGGTTCTGAACCACGGAATGCAAGGACAACAAAATGCCAGAGGTTTGTGATTAAAGGAAATATCAAATAGCTTAGTGACCCAACAACGAATCTCACTAAGTGTGTTTTTATGGTGTGTGTTTGCAGCGGCTGTAATTTCTAAGGAGTTCCGACAAACACC
>DAOVVZ010000046.1:0-7412 GCA_030636915.1 Methylomarinum sp.
AAGAAATATAATTATTAAAAATCAATATCTTAGCATGATTTAAACTGATGAATAAAGATGGTTTCCCTCCATTTTTTCTTATTTGAAAACAGCTATCACTGTGCTTTTCTAAATTCACCTGACCTGTAAGTCATTGATTCCAATTAAATAAGTTGTTAAGTAAGTGTCATTCAGGCCTGACCCCGTACGTTCGTGATTAGATTAGTTTCCCTGAGTGTTAAAGTGTCCCCTCTAAAGAGATATTTAGAAACTTATAATTGCTGTTATTTTTTTCATAGGTTTGGATAATACTGCTTTTACCTGATCCATAAGGGACGGTAAGTGCAATATTTTTAATGCGCTTTTCTTTAAGAGCAAATGATAGGGCTTTTGTATAGTTCTCTATTGAGTCAGCATCATCAACGGGGGTTAAAGCTGTAAAAGGAGAGTTTTCTCTTCTTTCACAAATACATTTTTCAATTTTATTCCCTAATATTCTCTTTAAGTAAGATCTCTATGGAATCAAGTTGAATTTATGTATATTTAAACTTGTTTTATCTAAGTTATCATCGTGCATTCTAACATTTATTATCTGTCAATAAATCGACCGTAGCTTGGTGACTAATAAACGAACAACATGCATTTATTTCTTTAATATTCAACTGTTAGTAGAATCATTCAAAATGGAATGCAGAAAAAAGCCGCTATTTCTTGATCGTGTATTCTCTTTATCGACCTGTAGGGGGGTTAAAATTATCAGTATGACGGGTTTGCTTTTTCTGATGGCTATTTTCTTGAAAATGGGGTTTTTTAGCAGGGTAAATTTGACTTGAATGATATCTTGGGTGGCCATAATAGTAGACATTATTACGCTGGTTATTTGATCTGATATCTTTGGTATGTTTTTCAATAGCATAAGTATATTCACGAGTAGCATTGGTTAGTTCTTCGTTACTTTTGATTTGCTCTTTGATTGCTTCTTCCCTCGTTTCTTTCAAGGCCTGTTCCTTTCTGGCTGCCTTTAGTTTTTCATGTTGTTGTAAATCCTTACTTAGTTTTTTTTGAGCTTTTTCGATTTTATCAGGGTTAAATTTCTGTATGTACAGTTGTTTCTGGTTAATTGAGTTTGTACACTCTTTATCCTGATATATAACAAATCCCTGGCTTGTTTCGCATTTGAATATTTGAGCTTGGGCACTATGACTGAGTGTTATTAATAGCCCAACAATAAGAATGACTAGTTTCATCATAACCTCCTGCCAAACAGGCAGATCAATTTGTTAATCAAGAATAATACAGTCCTTCGAATGATTATTTGCAATTGGATGATCTAATTTGAGCATAGTTCATCAGCCATTTTAAGAATAGGTATGCTTTAGTTGTTTATATACTTCACACGGTCACGGATGCGGTTTTCTATCGGTCGATTTTTGTCGATAGGCAGCGTTGCTAAAACAGTTGCTGATAAATGGGGTCAGGTTGAGGCTCCCCTAGTTTAACGGATACTTTAAATAAGCGACAATATCGCTAAGGAGTATCCAAATGACTAGTAGTAGAAGAAAACCCTATAAAACCTATACCAGAGAGTTCAAAATTGAAGCAGTTCGGTTGATGGACGAATCAGATAAAACCCCATCTGAACTAGCAGCAGAGCTGGGTATTCGTCGTAATCAGCTTTATAAATGGAAGGAACAACTTGAAAATAAAGGTGATGAGGCCTTTCCAAATAAACTAGGACGGCCTCGTAAAGAAAACCAAAGTGATATGGTTACACTTCGTCAAGAAAATGACCGCCTGAGAGAGGAAATTGAAATCTTAAAAAAGGCCGCAGCGTACTTTGCCAGGGAACTCAAGTGAAGTACGCGTTCATTAAAAATCAGAGGCGATGGCATGCGTTAACACGTTTATGTTCAATATTGAATGTATCGACCAGTGGTTATTATGATTGGCTAGATAGACCACCTTGTGCTACTGAGCGTATTAACAAGAGATTATTAAGCAAAATACGTTGCTTTCATCAATCAAGTCGCCAGACCTATGGTTCACCTCGCATTCACAAAGACCTGCTCGCATCAGGTGAACATGTCAGCGTTAATCGTGTTGCAAAGCTGATGAAAGCAGCAGGTATTCAATCAAAGATGAGCAAACGATTTATCATAACGACGAACTCTAAAAATACCTTAGCACCTGCACCCGATCGCTTGAAAAGAGTGTTTCGTACTACAAAGCCAAATCAGGCTTGGGTATCTGATACTACCTTTATTCGAACCCGTCAGGGCTGGCTATACCTTGCAATGATACTTGATTTATATTCTCGTCAAGTGATTGGTTGGGCAATGAGTGACCGTAACAACACAAAACTGGTTATTGATGCTTTACAGATGGCCACGGCTCGGCGGGATATTGAAAAACCTGTAATCGTACATTCTGATCAAGGTAGTACATATGCCTCGGGTGATTACCAACGACTGCTCAGTCAGCACGGCATGCTGCCTAGTATGAGCCGAAAAGGTGAATGTTATGACAACGCGGTGGCAGAGAGCTTCTTCGGGACATTAAAAACTGAATGGGTGGATGATGAAGATTATCGAACAAGAGAACAAGCAAAACAAAGCTTGTTTGAATACATTGAGGTATTTTACAATCGACAACGAAGACATTCGTATTTGGGTTACGTAAGCCCAAATGAATATGAGCAGGCTAATGCCCTTTAATTAATCCGTCCGTTAATTTGGGGGAACCTCACTCTGACCCCCCGTTATTCCAGTTATTCGACCCCAGTTATTCTATTTGCACATATATGCTGAGTTACAATTTCCTCGCTAGGCTTGAAAATCTAACCCTGCCTACTGGCTATTTATTGTTTTCTTGGGGTATTTTATTTTTGTTGCAGTGCTAGCTCAAAACGACTTTCGGAAAAACCTTTTAAAAGTTGCCCGTTAATGACTGTTAGAGGGATTCCACTATAGTTAGGGTCTAATTTATGTTTTTTGGCTTTTGCTAGAGAATCTTTTTCGATGTCATAGCTATTAAAGGCAATATTATTTGAGCGTAAATAGGCCATGGCTTTTTTGCAATAAGGGCACCAGCTGGTGATATAGATATCGACTACTGGTTTGGTCGGAGTCTTTTTTGAAGTATTATTTTTTATGGCAAAGAGATTAATCTGAGGACCGACTTTTGGGATGAAAATTTCAGCAGTTTGAGCACACTTTGTGCTTGAGTATATGGTTTGCCCTTTTGCTGTTTTACATTTGTAAATTTCTGCAGTGGCTGGAAGAGAGAATAATAGTCCTGATATAGCGAGTACTGTAGTTAGTTTTGTATGCTGCATAAATATATTTCCTGATATCAATAAACCTAAGTGTAGATGAATCTAGAGTGACCCCATGAGAAAGATATTAAATTTTAGGCTCTTTCAGCTGCTTAGGTCGGTAGCTATTTTATGCTTTAGTTTATTGGTCATGGCGGCTTGCTCATCAACACCTAAATATCAGTATGCTGAGCCTACATCAGGGCAGGTTATTTTAGAATCTGCAAGACTTCAGTTAGGAGAGAGGTATAAATTTGGTGGAAAGTCACCTGCAACAGGTTTTGATTGTTCGGGATTAACGTGGTTTAGTCATAAAGATAATGGGATTCATATTCCCAGGCAATCTTTTGAGCAATTCAACTATGGAAGGCCAATATTAAAAAAAGACCTTAAGGCAGGAGATTTGGTGTTTTTTGAGACTTACCGACCTGGCGTATCTCATGTGGGGATTTATAAAGGCGCGGGTGAGTTTATTCATGCGCCTAACCGCAATAAGCAGGTTCAGCTACAGGTGTTATCAAATAGTTAATATAGAAAACGCTATCCTGGAGCGCGTCGTTATTGGTGAATTAATCATAGAGTTTATCCTTAAATTCACACAAGTCTTCAATCACACAGCTTTGGCATCGAGGCTTTCTGGCAATGCAGGTATAGCGACCATGTAGAATTAATAGATGGTGAGCATCTAATTTATGTTGTTTTGGCACCCACTTTTCCAGGTTGTTTTCAACGATCAGTACATTTTTTCCTTTAGCAATACCTGTACGGTTGGATACTCTAAATATATGGGTATCAACAGCAATGGTCGGCTGATCAAAGGCTGTGTTTAAAATAACATTGGCTGTCTTTCTGCCTACGCCAGCAAGCGCTTCCAGCTCTTCTCTGGTTTGAGGCACTTCACCGTTATGTTTATCCAGTAAGCGCTGGCAAAGTTTAATGATATTGGCGCCTTTGGTGTTAAATAAGCCGATGGTTTTTATGTAGTGTTTTAAGCCCTCTTCACCTAAATCAAGTATGGCTTGCGGGGTATTGGCTACAGGGAATAGTTTAGCCGTTGCTTTATTAACGCCTTTGTCGGTTGCTTGAGCGGATAAAACCACGGCAATCAGTAACTCAAAGGGGCTGCTGTATTGCAGTTCGGTTTCTGGATTGGGGATGGCTTCGGCTAAACGATCAAAAATAGCCAGACGTTTTTCTTTATTCATTATTAATATGGTAGATTATTGATCGCACAAAGGCTCAAAGGCAGCAAGAAGAGCAAAAAGTTATCATCGCGCCTTGGTGTGAGAAAAATATATAAGGATGTTCATTCAGAGGTAAATTAGAATTAAGACAGCATGTTTTTTAAATTGGCTAAGTTAGCTTTACCCCGTTCTTTAATTACTTCAGGTTCCAGCTGTTTTTTGTTGCTCCACTCTAAATCTTCTTCAGGTAATTCGTTTAAAAACCGGCTGGGTTCGCATTCGGCAATATCGCCATAGCGTTTTCTATGAGTGCAATAGCTTAACGTGCATGTTTGTTGGGCGCGGGTAATGCCTACATAAGCCAGTCGCCTTTCTTCTTCTATATTATCGGTTTCGATACTATTCTGATGCGGCAATATATTTTCTTCTATACCGATTAAGAATACGTGCGGAAACTCTAAACCTTTTGATGCATGAAGGGTCATTAAGCTGACTTGGTCACCGGCTTCCTCTTCCTGATTACGTTCCAAAATATCCATCAGTAATATTTTTGAGATGATTTCAGACAAAGACTTTTCGTTGTCTTTTTCTTTGTCGGCAATACGCTTTAACCATTCGATTAAATCATGTACATTTTTTACTTTACGTTCGGCCGCTGCTTGGGTTTTACTATTTTCGTTTAACCAGGCTTCATACTTGATTTGCTGGATAAAGTGGTCGATTATGGCGAAAGTGTCGCCTTTTTCAATTTTATCTGCGGTATCAAGTACCCAACGGGTAAATTTGTTGAGGCGCTGAATTGATTTTTCGGGTAAATGCTGGGTTAAACCTAATTCACCACAGGCAGAGAATAAACTGATATGTCGCTCATTGGCATAAGCCCCTAATTTTTCCAGTGTGGTTGGACCTATCTCACGTCGTGGGGTATTGATGATGCGGAGTAGGGCGGCATCATCATTTTGATTAACAAATAAACGCAGATAAGCCAGAATATCTTTAATTTCGGAGTGAGCAAAAAACGAGGTACTGCCACTAATAAAGTAAGGGACGTTGTTTTCCCTTAAACCTCGTTCAAATAGACGTGACTGATGATTGCCTCGATATAAAATGGCATAGTCAGAATAGCTGCCGCCATGTTTAAATTTATGATGAATAATTTCCGATACAACTTGTGCGGCCTCGTTGCGATCATCTTTATGGCTCATCACTCGTAAAGGGTCACCAAAGCCGAGATTACTCCATAGCTTTTTTTCAAAGGCATGAGGGTTATTGGCGATTAAATGGTTGGCTACTTTTAGTATACGTCCTGTAGAACGATAGTTTTGTTCAAGTTTAATGACTTGTAAGCGGGAAAAGTCTTTTTCTAATTGCGCTAGATTTTCCGGTTGAGCGCCACGCCAAGCGTAAATAGATTGGTCATCATCTCCCACCACGGTAAAGCGACCTAAATTACCCGGTAATAATTTAACCAATTGGTATTGAGTAATGTTGGTATCTTGATATTCATCAACCAGCATATAACGGATTTTATTCTGCCATTTTTCTAAAATCTCGGGATGCTGTTGAAATAATAAAACAGGCAGTAAAATTAAGTCATCAAAATCGGCAGCGTTATAGGCTTTTAAATTACGGGTAAAGTCAGCGTAAATGTGGGCTGTTAGAATATCATCCTCTGTCGCATTGCTAATCGCACGTTCAGGGGTAATGAAGGCATTTTTCCAATCACTGATTTGTTTGTTGTATATCTCAACCGCATCAATATCATAGTTGCTGGAACTATGAGCAATTAAATTACGCAATAAAGTCAGTTTGTCTTGCTCATCAAACAGCGTCAACCCCGGTTTATAACCTAAGGCCTTATGTTCTTTGCGCAATATATCCAGACCAAGCGAGTGAAAGGTAGAGACCCGCAAACCTTTACTTTGCGAGGAATCCAGTAATTTATTAACGCGCTCTTTCATTTCCCGCGCGGCTTTATTGGTAAAGGTGAGTGCAGCAATATAACGCGCAGGTGTGCCTTGTTGAATTAAATAGGCGATTTTTTCAGTAATCACCCGGGTTTTACCACTGCCCGCACCGGCTAAAACCAGTAAAGGATGATCAATGGTTTTGACAGCCGCTTGTTGTTGAGGGTTTAGTTTTACCATGTATTGTTAGTGCTTGATGTTTTGATAATGAATGTAGCCTTTATGAAACGAAGTGGAATCAAGGGCTTTTAGTACCAAGATTGTTCTTAGCTATCCGTATTACGCTCTCCGTAGCCAGTTATTTCGGTAGAATTAATCTCCTGCCCCCAGTTTGCAGCTAATTGTTCATGTTTAACAAATGTATGGAAAGATGAGAAAGGCCAGTCAGCAACAGAATTGACCCAGCCATGTTTCACTGGGTTGTAATGTATATAGTTAATATGTTGCGTTAAATCATCTTGGTCTCGTATTGTGTGTTCCCAGTACCGTCGTTGCCAAATGTTATATTCACCGTGTTTGTTTTTATAACAATTTGCAGCTTCTTTTTTTAAGGTGCGAGTAAACCGGCTTTTTATTGCTTTCCATCTGGCCGGGTAGTCTTGATCGTTTTCAGGTAATTGCCAAATACAGTGCAAATGCTCGGGCCATATCACTATAGCAATAATTGTATAAGGCTTTTGCCTTTGTACAAAAGCAAATGATTCTCGTAATAAGTCAATAGAATCAGTTAAAACGGTTGATTGTCGGTTTTTAAGGTTAACAGTAAAGAAATAGGTGCCGCCTTTTGTAAAGTTACGTCTATAACAAAGAGGTTGGGTAACAAATAATTTCAGAAGGATTTTGCCAAAATAATTAGCGTCAGTGAAGAGTCAATCAATCACTGGGAAACAAAAACCACTGAACCAGAAGTACAACATTATCCAAAGATTATGGAATTTCTTGGATATTGTCCGGTGCATTATAGCAAAT
>DAOVVZ010000394.1:0-2877 GCA_030636915.1 Methylomarinum sp.
TAAAATTCCCTGTTTCGAGACTGGAGTAATCAAGGATTTCGTTGACAATGGTTAAAAGGCTGGAAGCTGATGACTTAATAAGCTGAGCTTGGTCAGATTGCTGTAGAGATAATTTAGATTTTGTCAGTAGTTCGATAAAACCCAGTATGCCATTCATTGGAGTGCGTATTTCATGACTAATGTGCGCAAGAAACTGTGATTTTGTTTTATTTTGATTTATTGCTAATTGAGAACTTTTTTCCAGTGATTGATTTTTTTCTTCTAAGCTAAGCAATGTGGTGTTTAATTCCTTAACGGCAAGATCAACCTGATGCATTAAATTGTTTTGCGTTCCCTGTAGACGTTCAGCCATAGTGTTAAAGCTTTGGCATAAGAGGTTTATTTCTGATGTATTGCTAGCCTTTGCTCGTGCATCCATTTTTCCATTAGCTAAGTCATTAGCCGTTTTTGTTAGGTTTATGATGGGCTGACTTATTGTTTTACTTAGGCGTAGAGCTAATAAAATGGTGAATATAATACCTGTAAAAGTCATTAAAAGGCTGTTTAAAAGATAAACTTCTTGTTTTTTATGGGTGTTTTGTAGCGATAATGTCACTTTAACCGCGCCAATTATTTTTGCAGGCAGTGGGTGGGGGGATTGATCAAATGACGAGATGTTTGCCTCATCTGATGTTTGTTTTAGGGTATGGATTGTCACTGGGTGTTGGAAGTAAACCAGTTCATGCTCAGGGGGGAGAGTTGCTTGTTCTGATTGTGCTAAAGAATTGCCTAAGCTATCCAAAATATGCACAGAAACAATATCAGGGTCATCCATTAATCCTTTTGTTATTTCATTTAATACCTCAGTATTTGCAGAAAAAACACCATAGATACTGGAGATGGCAAGCTGGTTGGTGGTGACTTGGCCTTTGTTTTTTAAGACGTTTTCAAGGTCGAGATAATGGTGCTGGATAAAGTAATAGGCAAGAGAGGTGACGAGTAGAAAGGTGGGGATAATTGCGAGTAGTAAAAGGCGAAATTGAATGCCCGTTAGATTCATTTTATAGCCTATATGGTATATAAATAATAGTTAGAAATAAAATAGATGTCTTTTTGTTGACTAATTAAGTAAATGCTAATATTCTTTGTGACGTAGTGCTATCTTTTAATTTTTACAAAATGCATAAGAATAATAATATCGCATTTTCATTCCAATGTGTGAGGAGAAAGGTTATGGCTCGAATAGTTGTTTTAGGTGCTGGTATCGGTGGCGTTCCAATGGCGTATGAAATGAAAGAAATGGTGGGTAATGAACATGATGTAACTATCATTTCTGATTCACCAACATTTCATTTTGTGCCATCTAACCCTTGGGTTCCACCCAAATGGCGTAAACCTGAAGATTTAAAAGTTGAATTAGCACCGGTAATGAAAAAGAAAGGGATTGAGTTTATTCATAAGGCGGCAGCAAAAGTTGATCCAGAGAACAATCAAATACAAATGGATGATGGTTCAACAGTTGCCTATGATTATCTGATCATTGCAACAGGGCCTCGTTTGGCATTTGACGAAGTACCTGGGCTGGGACCTGAAGGATATACCTCGTCAGTGTGTCATGTCGATCATGCGGCCTTAGCATCTAAGGACTGGGATACGTTTATGGAAAATCCTGGACCTATTGTTATCGGAGCAGTTCAAGGAGCCTCTTGTTTTGGGCCTGCTTATGAGTATTTGATGATTTTGGAGACAGAATTACGAAAAAGAAAAATTCGTGATCAAGTGCCTATGACTTTTGTAACTTCAGAACCTTATATAGGGCATTTAGGGTTGGGTGGTGTTGGTGATACTAAAGGATTACTAGAAAGTGCTTTACGTGAAAAAACCATTAAGTGGGTCACGAACGCCAAAGTCGATAAAATTGAAGAAGGCATGATGTATGTGACTGAAGTCGATGAAAAGGGTGAAGATAAAGAAAAGCATGAGCTTCCATTTAAACATTCAATGATGCTTCCTGCATTTACCGGTGTGGACGCGGTTAGAAATGTTGATGTTGAAGGCTTAATTAATCCTCGGGGATTTGTGCTTGTTGATAAATATCAGCGTAACCCGACCTTTAAAAATATATATTCAGTAGGGGTTTGTATTGCATTGCCTCCTGTAGAGAAAACACCTTTACCCGTAGGAACACCGAAAACAGGCTATATGATTGAGTCAATGGTGACGGCAACAGCACATAATATTAGAGATGAATTAGCGGGAAAAGAACCTTCAGATATACCTAGTTTAAGTGCATTATGTTTGGCTGATTTAGGGGATACAGGGGTGGCATTTTTAGCCGTACCTCAAATTCCGCCTAGAAATACCACGTGGGCTAGTCACGGGCGATGGGTGCATTGGGCAAAAGTGGGGTTTGAAAAGTATTTTATGCGTAAAGTAAGGAAAGGCATTAGTGAGCCATTTTACGAAAGGATAATGCTTAAAATAATGGGTGTAGTTCGATTAAAATAGGAGATAAACATGACTATAGATCGATTGGTAATGGCTTTAGCGGGGACTTTTATATTAATTAGTGTGGGTTTAGCTCTGTTACATTCACTTAATTGGTTGTGGTTTACCGCTTTCGTGGGGGCAAATCTATTTCAAGCGGCATTTACTGGGTTTTGTCCAATGGCAATAATATTAAAGAAGTTAGGAGTAAAGTCTGGCTGTGCATTTTGAAATTATACCCCGCAGGGTTAAGTTTTCGGCTTTTACCTTGAGTCGATTTTTGTTGATAGTAACGACTGTATGGATACAGGAGGTAGAGCAACGCAGGAGCAGTTGCCGAGGCACTGAAATAGGCGCGAAGCACAGGGAGGTGCAAGTGTCGCTTAAAGCAGGATGCTGCTTATGATCATA
>DAOVVZ010000011.1:0-10975 GCA_030636915.1 Methylomarinum sp.
AGAAACAGGTATGTCCTTGGAGTCTCTTCTAAAAACACCACCACCTTCTGAAAGGAGTTGACGGTTATAGTCATTCCAGCTTGATCCGGGTAATTCAAATAAACGTTTGCGTTCCAAAAATGAGCTGTGCAAATCAACCGGGTTCGGATCAATAAAAATGTGTTCTCCACTAACAGCGGCTAATAGCTGTATAACTTGTGACAACAACATGCCATTACCAAACACATCGCCATCCATGCTGCCTATGCCCACGACGGTAAAAGCTTGTTGCTGTATATCTTTGCCCAATTCACGAAAATGTCTTTTGACACTTTCCCAGGCGCCTCTAGCCGTAATACCCAGTTTTTTATGGTTATAACCCTTTGAACCTCCACTGGCAAAAGCATCTGCTAGCCAGTAGCTGTAATTTTCTGCAACTGAATTTGCCAAGTCTGAAAATTGTGCGGTTCCTTTATCCGCGGCAACCACTAGATAGGGATCATTATCGTCATAGCTGACAATGCCGGGCAATAGACTGACTTTATCCTGAATATAATTGTCAGTTAAATCCAATAACCCCTGGATAAAAGTAATATAGGATTTTTTACCTGCCTCTCTAAAACAGGCATCTTCACATTCATGTTTTACAATAAAGCCGCCCTTAGCACCTTTAGGGATAATCAATACATTTTTACTCATTTGAGTCTGCATTAATCCCAAAATCTCCGTACGAAAATCATCTATACGATCTGACCAGCGTATGCCTCCCCTTGATATTTTTCCACCCCGTAAATGAATACCTTCCATATCGACCGCATGAATATATATTTCATTTTGTGGTCTAGGGCTGGGCATATCTATAACCCCTAAACTATTTATTTTAAAGGCAATAAAATAGTCATCTAAATCACGCCTAACATGAAAATTACAACGTACAGTGGCGTCAATTAGATTAAACAATGTGCGTAAGATACGATCATGATTAATATCAACAACAGTTTCTATCTGCTCCGATAATTTTATCCGTAAAGGAAATAAGGCCTGTTCTTCTCGTAGCTGGCTATCTTGCCATTTTAAATCTGGTCTAAAGCGTACTTCAAAATAGTTAAATAGATGTAATACAACTTTTGGATTACTGCTGAGTGCATTATGAAAAGTTTCTAAGGTTGTCTGATAACCTAATTGTAAATAGTAATTTCGATAAGCTCTAAGTACATCAATTTCTTGCCAGTTAAGTCCGGTTAAAATTAACAGTCTGTTGAGTGAATCATTTTCTACTTTGCCACTTAAAACAGCTTGTATCATATTTAACAAGCGACATCTTAAAACAGCAAAAGAAGCGTATTGAGACTCTGCCGCGGTGATAGTAAAGCTTTTAATAAATACTCTGTTGCCTTCTACAGACAAAGGAAATTGGATTTGATCTATAACACGTAAATTTAAATTCCCGAGAACCGGAAAATATTCGTCTAAATAGCGTTGCTCAAGACTGTAAAAATGAAGCCTGTAATGATTTTTCTCTTTGCCAGGATTTAATAAAGCAATCTGAGTCTGTTTCAGACTTAAAGTTTTTTCAATGGCAAAAATATCACTGACTGCATAACGTGGAGGCATTAAGCTTTGATAATTAGCTGAAAAAACGTTTTGGTATTTATCCCACAAGCCTGAACTTTCTTGCTTACTAACGATTCGCCTAAGCATTTTCTGAAAAATATTTAGCCATCTATTGTCAATTTGACAGCTACTATCAGAACTATTCAGCGCATGAGGCTTCATTAGATTACTCCTAGGTGAGTGCTTTTCTAATTTCCAGAATATTACCATCATCCAGTTTCTTATAGGTGACTGAATCCATCAGTGTCCTGATAAAAAACAACCCCATTCCACCTTCTTTAGGATGATCAAAATCAGGTTTAGGAACTGTTTCAAGATCAAATCCCTGTCCATGGTCATACACTTTAATAATTAACTCTTGTTCCTGAATATCTATGCTTATCCTGACGGTGTCTTTAGGGTTATCAGCATTGGAGTGTTTTATTGCATTGGTCGTCGCTTCAGTCAACACTAAATTTAAGTGATACGCTAAAGCGTCTCTGTCACCGGAAAAATTTTCTAGATCCTTGCCAATATGCTCACCAATACTGCCTATCAAATCAAGATACTTTGTTTGAGTTGGGATAATGACATCAACTTGAAAATTTGCTGTGCTACTCATAATTTTGCCTAGTTGTTGCTCTCAAAAACGTCGTTTAGATCAGTATATATTTCAAATACTCTGTTTAACCGGGTTAATTCAAACATTGATAAAACCTGTTTTTGTACATTGGATAAAGATAATTTCCCTGATTTTGCTTCCGCATGTTTAAAACCAGATAACAAGGCACCTAATCCTGAGCTATCAATAAATCGAACCTGTTCTAACTGCACAATAATATTAATCTCACCTTGCTCAATCATGCGCAAAATATAATCTTTTAAATCTGCTGAATTATGAGCATCTATGCGTCCATCCTTAACAAAAAGGACATTAAAACCACTGATTTTTTCTTGAGTAAGATTCATTTTTATTTCTTTATTGACGGTTACTATCTCATGTAAATTTCATAAATAAATCAAAATAACTTGGAATTTCTGTTACTTATTTAGTCTATTGATCTATAAAAAGTTCATTTTCTTCAATGGGGCGGTGTCGTGAAAATTTTAATTACAGGTGGAACCGGGTTTATTGGTAAAAAATTATGCCGTTTTTTACTGGATAAAAAACATCAATTAACTGTTCTAAGCCGTCATCCCGAAAAAGTAGCTTCACTGTGTGGAAACTCTGTTAGAGCTATTAATAACATCAATCAGCTGGCAGCACCAGACTCATTTGACGCAATTATAAATCTTGCTGGCGAAGGCATTGCAAATGCCCGTTGGACAAAAACACGAAAGCAACAATTATTAGACAGTCGAATAGACACGACAAAACAGCTTATCGCTTATATTGAAAGCGCTGACAAAAAACCTAAAGTTTTAATTAGTGGTTCAGCCGTAGGATATTATGGCAATCGAGGTGCCATAAAATTGTCTGAAGCATCCTCCGCTCACGAGGATTTTTCACATGAGCTCTGTGAAAAATGGGAAGCCGTTGCCCAGCAGGCTGAAGATTATGGTGTAAGAGTCTGTGTTATCAGAACCGGACTGGTTATTGGTGATGATGGTGGTTTTCTTAAACGACTATTGCCACCTTTTAAGCTTGGCTTAGGTGGGCCGATGGGTGATGGTCAACAATGGATGTCCTGGATACACCGTACTGATTTTATTGCGATTATCGAAAAACTGCTTGAATCAAGGGTTTTACAAGGTATTTTTAATGTCACAGCACCAGAACCGGTGACTAATGTTGAATTCAGTCAAACCTTAGGGGAAGTATTAAACAGACCTGTTTTTTTATCCATTCCTGCTGTTGTTCTAAAACTATTACTAGGCGAAATGTCAGAACTATTATTAGGCGGACAACGTGTTATGCCTACAAAACTTGAGAAAGCAGGGTTTAAATTTAAATTCGAAACATTAGATCAAGCATTAAGAGATGTCTTGTAAGTATTTATATGTTATTTGCAGCAACTAGGTGGCACTATGATTCGACTACTCTACATTAGCTCGGCAACCAAGCCGATGACCGATGAACAACTGCTGCAATTATTACAAGAATGCCGCAAGTTAAATAGTAAGGAAGGCATTACCGGAATGCTGTTGTATTGTGGTGAATCTTTTATCCAGGTTTTGGAAGGTAATGAAGAAGATGTTGATACGCTATTTAAAGTCATTAAAAAAGACCCGCGCCATACTAATGTAACTGTGCTGGAAAGAAAGAAAATTACCGAACGTAAGTTTGCCGACTGGAGCATGGGCTTTAAAAATATTTCCGATGCCGATTTGCAAGATGTTAACGGTCTGAATAGTTTCTTCGAAAACGACATTCATTCGGATTATTTTATCCACGAACAAAATATTTTCGCTTTGTTGATGCAACATTTCAGAAAGAAATGCAGGGCACAAAGGGATCATATTGAACTTCCTACCGAAGATGTCAAACCGTTAATACAGTTTCTACACAAATCCATTATTGCCATGGTCAATACGTTGGCCATATTAATGGTATTCGTTATTGTTGTTGGCGTTTGGGACGTAGTTTATGTCATCTACGAGAAAATGTTTGCGACCCCCGTATTTCATATTGGAATTGGCGATATTTTGCAGACATTTGGCGCGTTTATGGCGGTTTTAATTGCTATAGAAATCTTTGTTAATATCACGCTTTATCTACGTACCGATGTGATCCCGGTAAAGCTGGTGGTAGCTACAGCACTGATGGCTATTTGCAGGAAGATAATTATCTTTGACTTTCATGATTTATCCCCTCAATACATCTATGCCAGTGGTGTTGTGGTGCTAGGGCTAGGAATTACCTATTGGCTGGTAGAAAAAATTCATAGTAAGAATGATCAAAGTAACTGAAATAAAGTATCAAAAAACAAGCTGTTAAATTGCTCGAAATTTTTGCTAAAGCAGCGAAAGCAAGCATCCCCTAAGTATGTTAAAGAGTGAGCGGAGACACAAGCAATATATCGGTTCTATGTTAGTGAGAGTGCCACATGGGACAAATTACTCAAAACGCATACATATCAAGTCAAACAACGTATTATAGTCACTGTCATTTTATTCTTACACAGTACAACTGAAATAGATTTTAATGGTCTGGAAACTGAAGATTTAGTACGCTTGTCTTATGATGCACAGCGCGGTATGAATGTGGCATCAAGGAAAAACTAAATCAAATGGAGATCCAGAGAGACCAAAAAGCATCTGAACCGGTTTCCAGAGGACTCAAGACTGCGCATATGCTCTGCAAATAGCTCGCAAGCCAGAAGGTCTGAATTATTAGTTGTGTGTAAGGAAATGTATATAACCTCGTTGGTTTCTACCAACTCAAATGCATGTTTTCATGACTATCAATCATTTTTAGTGCTTATTTCTTGGTATCATATTACCTCATTATTTATATGGTAAATACCACATAGCCGAATAAATGATCTCCATCCAATATAAAACTAACAACTAGCCATATTCTGAATAAAGAATAAACAAAGGTTCTTCACAATATGAAAAAAACCCTTTCACTTCTACTCTTTATAATATTCTGTCTGAATCTTTCTGTAAGCCATGCAAAATCTGACATAACAGAACCGCTTACTAAGATTACTTTACAGTTAATGTGGAAGCATCAGTTTGAATTTGCTGGTTTTTATGCGGCCATTGAGCAGGGTTATTATCGAAAGGTAGGGCTTGATGTCGAGGTGCGCGAATATCAAAAGGATACCGAATTAGTTAAAGAGGTTATCAACGGTCGCGCTCAATATGGCATTAGCGATTCCTCTATCATTACCCATAGAGCACATGGCGATCCTGTGGTTTTACTGGCAAATATTTTTCAGCATTCGCCGATGGTGCTACTTAGTCGCGGTGAGAGCAAAATATTCAGCCCGGCACAAATGGTCGGGAAAAGCATTATGCTTTCGACACATGAACAAGATAATGCCTCGATTATTGCCATGCTGAATGCCGAGTCCGTCAGCCTCAAACAAATGGATGTCAAGGAACACAGCTTTAATATTGATGACTTTATTAATGGTAAAGTCGATATTATTTCAGCCTATGCCACCAATGAGCCGGGAATTTTAAATGAGCGGCAGGTCAAATTTAATATTATTGACCCAATTAATTACGGTATCGATTTTTACGGCAATAATATTTTCAGCAGTGAAAAACATATTCAGGAAAACCCGCAGCAAACAGCTGATTTTATTAAGGCTAGCCTAAAAGGCTGGGAATACGCATTAACGCACCGTGATGAAGTTATAGAGCTGATTTTAAAAAAATATTCCAGCCATAAAAGCCGCACGGCATTGGAATACGAAGCAAAAACGCTGCTGGAACGCTTTATTTTGCCTGTGCATATTCCCTTGGGAACGATTGATCTAGTACGCATGGAAAGAATCGTCGATACCTACAAGCAACTAAAAATGATACCCAAGGGCTTTACACTCAAGGGCTTTATTTATCAGCAATCAGATAATTTAGAGCATTCCTTGCAGCTCAGCAAAGAAGAGCAACTCTGGATTAAACAGCACCCCAAAATCATCATCGGTGTTGATCCGGCCTGGGCTCCATTTGAGTTTATTAATGAACAGGGGCAGTATTCGGGAATGGCCTCTGATTATATAAACCTAATTGCCGAAAAAACAGGACTTGAGTTTGAAGTTCAAAATAACCCGACCTGGAAAGATGTGATGAAAAGCGCGCGTAGTGGAGGACTTGATTTACTACCTGCGGTAATGACTTCACCTCAGCGTGAAGAGTTTCTTGATTTCTCCAAGCCTCATATTAATTACCCGATGATTATCGTGACAGGGAAAGATAATAAGTTTATCAGTAGCTTGGATGAGTTAAATAATAAGCAGGTCACAGTTGTCAGCGATTATGTAACCGAGGATATTTTGCGCAATAATCACCCGAACATAAAACTTAAACCTGCTAAAGACTTGCAACAGGCATTGAAATGGGTTTCTTCTGGCGAAGTCGATGCCCTAGTTGATAATATTGCCTCCGTCACCTATACCATTTCCAAAATGGGAATTACAAACCTTAGGATCAGTGGCACTACGCCTTATGAGTTTGCTTTATCTATTGCGGTTCCTAAACAGCATAAAACACTATTAGCCATTATCCAAAAAGCTTTAGACAGTATTAGTGAAAAGCGACAACAGAAAATTCGCAATCAATGGGTTTCAGTTACTTATGAACAGGGGATTGATTATAACAATCTCGTTAAAATCAGTCTGGTGGTACTTGCGTTTATATTGCTTATTTTGTTGTGGAATTGGCGATTATCAAGCGAAATAAAAGCCAGAAAAGCTGCCGAACATGCATTATATGAAAATCAAAAAATTCTTGAATACAAAAATCATATTCTGGAATTACTCTCTAAAGGCACAAATCTAAAAACGATTTTAGAAACGCTAATTCAATATTTAGAAGCCTCTCACCCAGAGATGATAGGTTCAATTTTATTACTTGATAAACAAAAAAAACATTTAATCAATGGCGTCGCAATTAGTTTGCCGGAACATTATATAGAGGCAATTAATGGTGTAGAAATTGGTTTTAGTGTTGGCTCCTGCGGTACAGCTGCCTTTACAGGTGAACAAGTCATTGTTGAGGATATTATGACCCACCCTTATTGGGAGGGGTTTCAGGAACTGGCTCAATCAGCTGGACTACGTGCCTGTTGGTCACAACCGATTATGTCCTCAAGCAATGAAGTACTAGGAACCTTTGCTATTTATTACCGACAACCGAAAACACCTAAAGAATCTAGCTTGCGTCTTATCCATGAGTTTTCTATTCTAACCGCATTGGCGATAGAGCATTTTCAAAGCAATCAAACACTCAAAAAACTATCTTTAGCTGTTACGCAAAGCGCAAACGTTGTTGTTATCACTGATTGCAGCGGTATTATTGAATATGTTAACCCCAAATTTACCGAAGTAACCGGTTATTCCAGCGATGAGGCAATAGGTAATACCCCTCGTATACTAAAATCCGAGCAGACAGATAAAGCGGTGTATATTGAGTTATGGAAGACCCTGTTATCGGGTAAAAAATGGCAAGGGGAACTCCTTAATCGTAGAAAAAATGGTGAGCTTTATTGGGCTTGGGATAATATTGCTCCCATTGAAAATGATGCCGGTGAAATCACCCATTTTGTCGCAGTACAAATTGATTTTACTGAACATAAACAAGCACAAGAAGCTCTACAAGAAAGTGAAAACCGTTTTAGGCAGTTATTTGAAGGGGCTAATGATTCAATATTTATTATCGATCCTCAAACAGGTCAATTCATAGATGCTAATGAAAATGCCTCCAGCCGTTTAGGCTATACGCATGATGAGTTACTAAAATTGAGAGAGCACGACATTAAAATATCGGAAGATGCCCGCTATGAGGAAGATAACTTTCAAAAATTAAATAAAACAGGTCATTTGATATTTAAAAATATACATCAGCATAAGGACGGCTCAGCCATACCCGTTGAAATCAGTGCCAAACTTATCAAGCATCATAATGTTACCGTGATTCAATCAATTGTCCGCGATATTAGCGAGCGTAAAGAAGCTGAAAGAAAACTAATTAATAGCGAAGCGCAATTTCGTAGCCTAGTTGAAAACACCAATATAGTCGCATGGAAGCTGGATCTAGAGAGTTTCCGTTTTACTTATGTTTCCCCACATGCAGAAACTATGCTCGGATACCCTGTAGAAGATTGGAAACAGGAAAATTTTTGGGAAGATCATATTGTTAATGAAGATCGTAATAACTGCATTGCTTATTGCATGGAGGCTACCAATAAAGGGGAAGATCACGATTTTGAATACCGAATGAAAAAAGCTAATGGAGACTCAATTTGGTTGCGTGATATTGTCACAGTAAATAAAGATATCACTGGCCGCCCTGTCTCCTTAAGTGGCTTTTTAATTGATATTGATGAGCGTAAAAAAATTGAAGTGGCTCTTGAAAAAGCTAAGTTAGAAGCAGAACAAGCAAATAAAGTTAAATCAGAATTTCTGGCAACCATGACCCATGAACTACGCACGCCTATGAATGGCGTTTTAGGAATGGCACAAATACTAGAAGAAACTGAATTGAACCCTGAGCAACGCGAAAGCGTTGATATCATTTTACGTTCTGGACATTCGCTACTGGAAATTATTAATGATGTTCTCGATTTATCCAAGCTGGAAGCTGAACAAGTCATACTGGAACAACGCTATTTTAATTTGGAACAATTAATTGATGATATTCTGGCGATGCTACGCCCTAAAAGCAGTGCAAAATCTTTGCAGTTAAGTGTAATTTACCCTATTGATTATCCTCGTTATTTTGTTGGAGATCCTACGCGGTTACAACAGGTTTTACTCAATTTAATGAGCAATGCGGTTAAGTTTACATCATCAGGTTATGTACGTTTAATTGTATTATGTAACGCAGTGACTGAAGAGCGTGCTGAAGTTAAACTTTCTGTAGAAGATACCGGAATTGGTATTGCGACTGAAAATATAGCGCATTTATTTGACCCTTTTGTACAAGCCGATCAAACAACAACGCGCAAGTATGGTGGCAGTGGACTTGGGCTTGCAGTCAGCAAAAAATTAATTAATTTAATGCAGGGTAATATTGGGGTTAATTCGGTTCTAGGTCAGGGAGCTGAATTTTGGGTAACATTATCGCTCCCACTTGCGGATAAGAAAACGGTAAAGAATGATCCACAAACAAAAGTGTTAAATCATATTGTTTTTAACAGAAAAATATTAATAGTAGAAGACGACGCCGTAAATCGAAAAATAGCCATCAAGATGTTAAGTAAAACAGGGCTTATCATTAGTATTGCTAAAAATGGACAACAAGCCGTTGATCTATGGCAGCATGAGGATTATGATTTAATTTTTATGGATTGCCGTATGCCTATTATGGATGGTTATGAAGCAACAAAAATAATTCGTCAACAAGAATCAGACAGTCACATTCCTATTATTGCTTTAACCGCTAACAGTAGCCATGAAGACCGTCAGCGTTGCCTAGACTCTGGTATGGATGAAGTGATTACCAAGCCATTTAAAAAAGAGTTTCTGACAAACAGTTTAAACAAATGGTTAAAGCCTGTTTTACAAAGTCATGAAAATAAATCTATTGCAGTCGACAACAAAATGATTGAGGTTTTATCAGTAAAAAATACAATTAAAGAAATACCCTTAGACAAACTTTTACTAGAAAAGCTAAAAAAAGAAATGGGGGAAGATTTTTTAGAAGTTTATTCCACTATTGTGCAAACAATTGAACATGTTATACATCAACTTGGCGATGACTTGGAGCAAATGTCTACTGAAAAAATAGCTCGACTAGCGCATAGTTTAAAATCACCTACGGCTAATTTAGGGGCTATAAAGTTAAGCAAAATGGCGGGGGAACTTGAAGTAGCCGCCGATAACAATAACTTTAAAAATGTGGAGATAAAAATACAACAACTAAAACAGGAATACCAACGTGTTTTACTTGAGCTTGAAAAGGTAAAACTATGAAAATCCTCGTCATTGACGATGTACTAGCCGATCGTCTTATTATACGCCGCCACCTTTTATCTATGGGGCATGAAGTTATACTTGCTGAAAGTGGTGAGCAAGGGATGGTTTTATTTCAGCAACAAAACCCAGATCTAGTGCTACTGGATGTACGAATGCCAGAAATGGATGGTTACCAAGTCGTTAAAAAATTACGTGAAATTGACCAGGGATGGCGACCTATTTTATTCCTTAGCAGTACCCTTGATATCGAATCGTTTGCCAAAGGCATTTATAGCGGTGGAGATGATTTTCTTCATAAACCGATTGAAAAAATTACATTGGAAGCTAAGTTACACGCGATGGAACGTATAGTCGAAATGCGCCAGAAACTTCTATCGACCACTCGGGCTTTAGCCGAAGAAACAAAAAAAGTTAAACAACTTGCTAATCAAGATGACTTAACAGGGATTGCCAATAGGCGTTTTTTAAATAAAACATTGGATCAAGAATTTCGTAGGCACTATAGAGAGAAAATGTGCTTAAGTATTATTATGATAGATATCGACTGGTTTAAAGGGTTTAATGACCATTTTGGACATTTAGCCGGAGATGATGCTCTACGTAGTTGTGCTCAAAAAATGGCTGCCTCCATTAAGCGTGCAGGTGAGTTTATTGCGCGTTACGGTGGAGAAGAGTTTTGTGTGGTATTACCTGGTACAGATATTAATAAAGCAAAAGAAATTGCGGAAGGCCTGTGCAAAGCGGTGAGGACATTAAATATTTATCGTAATGATTTGGAATCTCAAAAGCGCCTGACCATTAGCCTTGGCGTA
>DAOVVZ010000131.1:0-5236 GCA_030636915.1 Methylomarinum sp.
GAAGAGCTTTTTTTAATTTCCCCCTCACCCAACCCTCTCGGCAACTGCTCCTGCGTTGCTCTACCTCCTGCATCCCTGCAGTCGTCCCTTCGGAAAGGGCTTTTAGAGAATACTAGCATTAATATTCCATTACTTAATCTGCAATAAGTTAATAACCATGTAAAGTTTTAGGTAATCTATAAAAGTTTATCAATTTCATGCACTTTAAGCCCCCATGCCATTACTTTTTCTACTGTTTGATTGGCACTTTTTAATCGCCCAATTAATATTTCAAACAATTGTTTATAAAATAAATACCCCTGTATAGGGTTATCATCTAGGTAAACACTTAACCCTTCACCATTAATTTCGATCAAACTTGCTTCGGTAATGGTTGTGACTGTCGCAATTCTTGGAAATGATTCATGTAAACAACTTTCACCAAAAATATCGCCTTCTTTCAACTCACCTATACCTGGCTGAATTGCTTTATTGCCATCCAGGTTAACATGCCTTGTTACTCTTAGCGCACCCTGTTCAACAAAAAAAAGAGATGATCCATCATCGCCTTCTTTTACGACAATATCATTAGCTTGATATTGCTTTCTTACCCATGTAGAACCTTCAAGCATTTGAGCTGAGTTGATAATCGTTTTTAAGATATGTTTCAAGTGTACTCCTTTTCTTTTACAGAGCAATTAAAGCAGTTTATTAAGGAACCTCTGATTAAGTCTGGGCGAAGTAGATTATGTTCAGAATATTTAGATTCAAGGCAAAAATTGCACGTAATAGCAAGCTATTGCGAAGATTTTTAACGCGGAAGCTGGATATTCTGAGCATAAGGTACAAGTTCATGACTTGATCAGAGGGTCATTAAACATCAATGCCATATTTAGTAAACAATGCATAAAGCGTAGGTCGTGTAACGCCTAATAACTTTGCCGCATTAGATATATGATTATCTGAATAGGCAAGCGCTCTTTTAATTGCATTTGTTTCTGCTATCTCACGTACTTCTTTTAGATTGAGCGGGATTTCTTCTTCAGTTGACTGTCCGATTGCTAGATCATCAACAGTTAAGCGTGTCTCGTCAGTCATGATAACAGCTCGCTTTATTTTATTTTCAAGCTGCCTGATATTACCCGGCCATTGATAGGATTCAATCAACTGCGCAGCATCCTTAGTAAACCCTTTTATGTTTTTAGCATTTTCTTCGTTAAAGCGTTTTAATAATGCTGTTGCTATCACGATTGCATCACCTTCCCTTTCTCTAAGCGGTGGAATATCAACAGTTATTTCATTAATACGGTAATACAAATCTTCTCTAAATAATCCATCGTCTATGTGTTTTTGTACATTCTGATGAGTGGCACAAACTATTCTTACATCGACCGGAATCTCAGCGCGACCGCCTAGTCTCTCAATCGTTCTTTCCTGAATAAACCTGAGTAATTTTGCTTGCAATGAAAAAGGTAAGTCACCTATTTCATCTAAAAAGAAAGTACCACCATTGGCATACTCTATTTTTCCTTTGGTTTGTTTTGTTGCGCCTGTAAAAGCACCTTTTTCATAACCAAACAATTCACTTTCAAGTAAATTTTCTGGAATAGCAGCACAATTAACCGCAACAAACGGTTTACTAGAACGATCACTTAATCCATGTATCGCCTTTGCCAATACCTCTTTACCCGTACCACTTTCACCTAACAATAAAGTTGTTACATTGGTTGGCGCAATTTTTTCTATCATCCGTGATAATTTTTGCATTTTGACACTGCTTGCAATAATACCTTTTAAAGGTTCAGCAGCATTTTGTTGTAGTTTTATATTTTCTTTTTCTAGACGATCTAACTGAAATGCTCTATCTATAATTAAGTTTAAAACATCTAAATCAACTGGTTTTTGATAAAAGTCGTAAGCACCTAGTGCAACAGCTTCTATAGCATTTTGTCGGTCATCATTTCCTGTGACGACAATCACTTTTGTTGCGGGTGCTAACTGTAATATTTCTTTTAATGTTTTTAAGCCTTCGCTAGCATTTGCTGGATCAGGAGGCAGGCCAAGGTCTAAGGTTACAACACTGGGCATAAATCGCCTTAAAGCCGTAATAGCCTCTGCTCTATCACCTGTGATAACTGTTTGATAATTATCAAAACTCCATTTCAATTGTTTTTGTATTCCTAAATCATCTTCTACGATGAGCAATACTTTTTTATCATCCATACTTTTGATCTACTTTTGTTATTTTAATTAGATGACACTGATACAAGCTTGCATGAAGTTTTTCTTAAAATAACTCGTTAATATCGAGCTAAGAAATTAACCTCACCTGACTTATTCGAGATTAAAACGCACATCCAAATAGATAGCTACCAAGTTTATTTAATGCTCATTCTTTAATTATTAACAGCGAACTGAAGTCTGCTCTACTCAATTAATCTAAACTAGCTTTAGGTAAATATAAAACAAAAACTGTGCCTTGTCCTAATTTACTTTCCACTGTAATTCGTCCTGACTGCTGCGTAATATATTCTCTCGCTTCATAAACACCTATCCCCATGCCTGCATTTCCCTTTGTGGTATCAAATGGTTTAAACAGTCGCTGTTGAATAAATTTTTCATCCATTCCACAGCCTGTATCTATAATTTTTAAAGCGACCTCATGTTTGCTATTTGCCACTTCAATATTAACCAAGCCTTCATCATCCGTTGCCTCCTGGGCATTCTGAACCAAATGTCCAAGTATAGCGACCATTTTTTGTTTTTCACCGACCACTCTAAGATCTTTATCTTCTATTATTATTTGTACGGTGGGTTTGTTAGCCGACTGTTGTATAGCAACTTCATCTAAAACACTAGCAAGATTAATATTGGATTTATTAACCAAATCACTATTACCTTTCTTTAGTTGCCCTAGAATATTGTCAATTTTTTTGACTACATTCTCAAGCGTTTCAATTGAGTCATCAATAAACTCGGGGTTTGTTTTATGTTTGTCAGAATTTTTTACAATTAAAGATATTTGTGCAACCAGGTTTTTTAGATCATGAACTAAAAATGCTGAAAAACGGTTATATGCTTCAAATTGTCTAGCTATAGATAAGTCATCTGTTGTTTTTGTCAACACGAGAGCATTAGCTAACTGCATCCCTACTGTTTTTAATAAATCATGATCTTCCCAATCAATTTGCCTAGCCGCCAGTGGCTGAGTCAGTACCACAAACGCCTCTAAATTATTGTTCTGGAAGAGCGGGATAATCAGCCAAATATCTTCAAGTTTGTTATGCCACTGATCTAGTCCTAATCCCTCATAAATATCGGGGTCATCAAAATATTCAACAAAATCTATTACCCATTGTTTTGTCTCTAAAAATGGAATTAAAGGCTCTTGTTTAGTGATCAACTGTCTTGAGTGATCGCCTAAATTTTTATCTGCACTCAGAAAATAATCACCTTGCTCATTTTTTACCCACAATCCGCCCCCCGAACTGTCGACCATATTTGCCATTGTACGAACAATAAAAAAAGACAAATCATCTAATGAATTTAACTCAGCTATTTTTTTGCTTAGCTTGATCCATTCAGTCCTATAATCATAGCGTTGCTGAAAAAAATGCTTACTAAAATAAACCTTTGCTAAGGCTCTTATTTTTCCTGATATAAAGAAAATGAGTAAAAAGATAATTGCTAAAAAGATAAAACCTGTTTGAGCAATTCCTCCCCAACTTCCACCATATTCTTTTATATAATATCCAGCTAAAGACATTAATAACAGATACATTCCCCCACCTAATAGTACCGAGGTATGGAATATAAGTTTATTAGAGGCTTGAACTTTTACTGTATCGTCGCTTAATCGTTTAAGTGAAACAGCAAGTAACGGTACAACCAATGCATTTACCAAACCTCTTGAATCCCACAGGGAAATATCAAGCACATTAAACAACAAAGATTTACTGTAGAAAATAAAATCGAAGACAAATAGTGATGCAAGTCCTAAGCATAAAAATTTAATTGCCCACCGCTGTTCCTGCACAGCATTACGATAAAGTTGCTCGACCAGTATCAAACCAACAATTGCAAAACCGACATGCACAAAAAGACGAAAATCAAAACCTATCAATTGTTGTAATAGATATCGTAATTCAGACACGCCCTCTAAGATAACAATGCTACTGACTATCAAAACCATACAATAAACTTGCCAAGCATGTTGCAGTAGAAAATATTGCTTATTAAATTGTTGTTTTGAAATTAATAAAGTGAGAAAAAGGAACCAGGCCAGGTTTCTTAAGGATTCTAACGGGAAGGTCTCTTGGATATAAAACGCTTCATTTTGTATAACAAAGACTATATAAGCGCTCCACGCCAATGAGAGCACAAGTGTAGCAGCAAGAGGAATGCCTAATGGATTCTTTTTTATCCTTAATAAGGATAAGCATAATAGTAAAAAATAAGCTATTGTCGAGGCAGAATAACTATACAGTGCAAAAGTTTCCAATGATCTACTTCTCCTGTCTAAAAGTTTAGTCTTTATTCAGCATATTTTTGGTTACTATCGCCTCAGTGCCATTATTCTACGTAAGAGTGATGGAAACGATTATCAATTACTTCCTGATTACGTATAATCTACAGCCAACTCACTTAAAGTATAAAATAGCCCGTATGAAGCTCTGCGTAATACGGGAGGATGTCACGCCGATTTCCCGCATTCCGTAAACTTCATGCGGGCTACATGAGATTTATATCAAAATCAAATAATGTTGGCTTTCTACTGAAAAATCCGGTGGTAGCAATATCCCTTATTTTGCCAAATAGCTTAGAGTTGTGGGTAATTAAGAATTATTTTGACTGCTATTCATCAACCATCAACCCAAATCTTTTGCTAACCAAGGCCCTACTACTTGGCTCACAGCCAAAGGTAGACGCTTCCAGGCTGCAATAAATATCTGATATTTGGGATTTAAAGGATTAATATCAGGAATGGAATCTGATTTTACTAAATAAAACTCGTAATAAAGTGGTTTAGGCTCAAACCCCCAGTGCTTTTTAAAACGATACGAACCAGTACCCTCTTTACTTCTTCCATAATCAAGTCTTTTAATTTTCCAACCAATGCCCTTCCCTTAAACTGAGCTTTATCCTTATGCACTATTGAAGAGAGGGCATCACAAACTTCAGAGTTAATCAAAATATCCAGCTTAATCAATTTTGCTGCTCGATACCCCTTAATATCATAATCCAGAGAACCGTAGCC
>DAOVVZ010000163.1:0-4768 GCA_030636915.1 Methylomarinum sp.
ATACCGCCAATCGGTTCTTAAAGCCGCTGTGACAGGTGAATTAACCAAAGAATGGCGAGAAGAAAATAAAAGTAAGTTAGAGTCCGCGAGTCAATTACTCGAACGCATTTTACAAACCCGCCGTCAAAAGTGGGAAGAGCAACAGCTAGAGAAATTTAAAGCGAAAGGTAAAATACCTAAAAATGATAAGTGGAAGGAGAAATATAAAGATCCGAAAGCATCAGTTATGCATATGGATTTAGAACTCCCAGAAGAATGGGAAGTTGCATCAGTTGATCAAGTAGCGGAAGTGTTTTTAGGTAAAATGTTAGACAAAAGTAAACATACTACTGGTGAGCGTCTACCATATCTTCGGAATATTAATGTTAGGTGGGGACGTATCGATACGAATGATCTTCTTGAAATGTTTTTTAAAGAAAGTGAATTAAAAAGATTCGATGTAATAGCTGGTGATGTCCTTGTTTGTGAAGGTGGTGAACCTGGTAGAGCAGCTGTATGGGAAAATACAGATACTACGATTAAATATCAGAAAGCTTTGCATCGGGTGAGATTTTATTTATCCATACTCCCTCAATATTTAGTCTATTTACTCGAATATTTTGCATCAACAGGGTTGTTAGCAAGGTATTTTACAGGTAGTACAATTAAACATTTTACTAAAGAGTCATTTATAACCTTGCCTTTTCCATTGTCTTCATTAATAGAAATGCAGGAAATTATTTCTGTAGTTGATGAAAAAATGAATTTAGCAATGCGACTAGAAAAGGAAATAAATACACAATTGTTAAAAGCAGAAAAAAATAAACAATCTATCTTAGCTTCAGCATTTTCTGGAAAATTATTATTGTAAACAGTGCGTAGGTTGGGGTGAGGTACGAACCCCAACATTTTTTATTTACACGATTGTTGGGGTTCCTGTCGTCACCCCAACCTACGAGGTTTTTTATGCGCTATCGGAGATCTTACGTTTCTGGAGGCTGTTATTTTTTTACTGTCAATTTGCAAGATAGAAGTAAAAGCCTGTTAGTTGAGCATGTTGATGTGTTGCGATCTGCTATGCGTAAAGTTAAACAAAATCATCCTTTTGAGATTGAAGCGATTGTGATTATGCCGAATCATTTACATGCACTTTGGCAATTGCCAGAAAATGATGCTGATTTTTCTACACGTTGGAATTTGATAAAAGGAGGGTTTTCAAGAGCTTTATCTTCAACAGAGCTAATCTCAAAAAGTAGAGAGAAGAAAGGCGAACGAGGTATTTGGCAGCGTCGTTTTTGGGAGCATTTGATTCGAGATGATAAGGACTATGAACGGCATGTGGATTATATTCATTTTAACCCTGTTAAACATGGCTTTGTTAAGCGACCTGTAGACTGGGAATATTCTAGTATTCATCGATATATTCAGCAGGGTGTTGTTGCTAGTGATTGGGCTGTGAGGGATAAGGTGATGGGAGAATATGGTGAATTGTGATATTTTGTTGGGGTTCCTGTCGTCACCCCAACCTACGAGGATTGATGTTTTATGAAACGAATACAGGCATTAGATATTTTAAAAAAATTAAAACCTGAACTAGTAAAACGCTTTGGCATAACACGCTTAGCTTTATTTGGCTCTACAGTAAGAGATGAAGCAAGAGAAGACAGTGATATAGATATTATTGTCTCTTTTGATGGGCCTGCAACATCTAAACAATATTTTGGAGTACAGTTTCTTTTGGAAGATGAGTTAGGTCAGTCAATTGATTTAGTCACGGAAAAGGCTTTGCGTCCTGAGTTAAAAACCTTTATTGAAAATGAGGCTATTAATGTCTGAACGTGAATGGCGTTTTTATGTAGAAGATATGCTCGGCTTTGCTGAAAATGTAATGACGTATTCTGATGGTTTGACTCTAGAAGCGTTTGAATCAACAGGCTTGAATTACGATGCGACAGTACGTAATTTAGAATTGATCGGTGAGGCGGCTACTCATATCCCAGCAGAAATACGAGAGCAATATAGCTCAGTGCCTTGGCGACAAATTATCGCAACTCGCAATAGATTGATTCATGGTTATTTAGGCATAGATAACGATATTTTATGGAGTATTATTCAGGATGATATTCCTTCAATAATTAGAGAATTACAACAAATTCGCATTAATAAATGAGCTCAGCAGAAATAGTAAACAAAGTCTGGAATTACGCCCACGTATTACGTGATGATGGCGTAGGTTATGGTGATTATGTTGAACAAATCACCTATCTGATTTTTTTAAAAATGGCAGATGAGCGAGAGCAAGGTGGAGCGCCCTCACCCCAGCCCTCTCCCAGAGGGAGAGGGAGCTATATTGTGCCAGAGGAATATACATGGAATAAATTAGCAGCCTTAGATGGGGACGATTTAGAGCTGCAATATCGTCATACCTTAGAGAATCTAGGTAAACAAAGCGGTATGTTGGGGACTATTTTCCGTAAAGCACAAAACAAGATTCAAGACCCTGCCAAGTTAGAACGCCTGATCAAAATGATTGATAAAGAGCAATGGGCGACTTTACCAGCGGATGTTAAAGGGGAAATTTACGAGGGTTTATTAGAGCGTAATGCTCAGGATGTTAAAGGGGGCGCAGGACAATATTTTACCCCGCGTCCATTAATTGAGGCGATGGTTGAAGTGATGCAACCCAAACCAATGGATGTAGTTGCTGACCCTGCCAGTGGAACTGGGGGCTTTTTGTTAGCAGCCCATGATTTTATGGCTAAACAGGTAACCTCAAAAAAAGAGCAACGACACCTCAAAGAACACGCCATACGTGGTAATGATATTCTTGATAGTGTAGTGCGTTTATGTGCGATGAATCTTTATTTGCATGGCATTGGTGGGGATGAATGTCCTATTGTTTCGGCGGATGCCTTAGCAAAAGAAGTAGGTGATGATTTAGTCGATATGGTGTTAGCTAATCCGCCGTTTGGTAAGAAAAGTTCTATTACTATTGTTAATGAGAAAACAGGTAAGGCAGAAAAAGAAAAACTGACTATAGAACGTGAAGATTTCTGGGCGACAACCTCTAATAAACAGCTTAATTTTGTACAGCATATTGCCAATATGCTGAAGATTAATGGCAAAGCGGCTGTAGTAGTACCTGATAACGTGTTGTTTGAAGGCGGTGCGGGTGAAACCGTGCGTAAAAACTTGTTACAGCGTTTTGATGTACATACCTTGTTACGTTTACCCACTGGTATTTTTTACGCCCAAGGTGTTAAAGCGAATGTGATTTTTTTTGATGCTAAACTAGCCTCAAAAACCGCATGGACTAAAGAACTGTGGGTTTATGATTACCGAACTAATGTCCATAAAACCTTAAAACAAAACCGATTAAGCAAAGCAGATTTTGTAGAGTTTATTGATTGCTTTAAAGCAGATGACAGAAGTCAACGTGAACAGCTAACAGAAGTCTCACGTTGGAAAGCATTTAATTACGATGAACTAATGGCGCGTGATAAAAACAATCTGGATATTTTCTGGCTAAAAGATGAGTCATTAGAAGATACAGAAAATTTACCAGCACCAGAAATATTAGCACAAGAAATTGTTGAACAACTGCAAGCCGCATTAGATGAGTTTAGAACGGTAGAAGATATTTTGGCAGTGAATGATGATTGATCGTTATGAGACTGGGCATAGTGTTGAAGGCCAGTACCAAGCTGGGTCTGATGAAACCGTTCTAAAAAACAAACTTGGCATAATCGATTCAAATGAGATGGATGAAGTTGAGCTGGATTTGTTGGTTCAACTAACAGATGTAATACTTGATGATGTAACCAATGAGCAAATTATTTCAGCAGATGAATTAAGCGAATGGCACCGCCGTTGGCGGGGTAATGTTTATGATTGGGCAGGGCGTTATCGTTCAGTCAATATGGGTAAAGCTGAATTTCATTTTGCTGCGGCACATCTTGTACCAAATTTGATGAAAACTTTTGAAAACAAGTTTTTATCTGTCTACATGCACTGTAGTGAAATGGATGATGAAACACTAGATGATGCGCTGGCTAAGATACATATCGAATTTATTTTGATTCATCCGTTTAGAGAAGGTAATGGCAGATTATCGCGTTTGTTAGCCAATATTATGGCTTTGCAGGCAGGTCAGCCGATGTTGGATTTTTCTGTGATGGATGATAAAAAAGAACACTATTTTGCTGCGATTCAAGCAGGGCTAGATGATTATGAACCGATGAAAGCTATATTTAGGCAAGTGTTACACGAGACGCAGTTGAATTCAGGCGGTTAATTTTTTGTTCGATAATTTCGATTGATTCACCTGTTTCAATTGCTGTGGAGCTAGCAATGCTACGTATCTTTATATGACGCGCTTTATCAGAGTCTTTTAAAAAACGATTAGTTTTTAACAAGCTGTTTTCTTTCATGGGGTTAGTATAGCTTTTTTCTATTAGCCGTGTGAAGTATAAATTTAATGATCGCATTGCAAAAAATACAGTTAATAAACTCTTGATGCACTTATGAGTTGAATCTAAGATTTTGTTTTATTGGTTTCCTGAGTTCCTTTGCCTACAAAATACAGAAGATTGAAATCTAATACCTACCTTGATTTGGTATATTTATCAAAGCTCTTATGCAAAGCTTCCTCGATATTACTATTGAAGCATGCAAATATAACCCGTTCTAGGATGGTATCTTGATCGAACTTTAACACCTCATTGATTGCAATATTACACGCTTTCTGAATTGGAAATCTATATACGCCACAACTAATCGCCGGAAATGC
>DAOVVZ010000017.1:0-9283 GCA_030636915.1 Methylomarinum sp.
AGTTTCTTATTGTTATCTAGCTGGTAAAAGTTGAAGTCGCTCTAAAAGCCCTCTCCAGTAGGAGCATAGGTATCTACACAAGTTTATTGTGCATAAATAACAATAGGTTGGGTGCATCTCTTGCTCCCTCTCCAGCAGGAGAGGGCTTAAGAGCTAACTAAGTCTATTAAAAATCCACACTTAACGGTGACATAGCCTAGTATTTTGACCTCACTTCCCAATTTGGAATGTGGTCATTTTGTAGAGCGAGTTAATGATAAGAAACTCACAATTATAAAAGCTTGTCAGTTTGAGTAATTGCTGACTGACGTTTTGAGCCATTTAATTTAATGACCGTGACATAAGCTGTCTGTCTCTTTGTTAAAGTAATGCAGCACCAGCAGATAAAAATAACAAGATAATTATTTATGAATACAAACAATTATACAGGCTCACCTGCTTCAGAAAACTACCTTAGGGAGTTGGTGTTTATTTTATCTGCTAGAAAATGGCTGATCATATTTGTAACCCTATTAATTTTCAGTTTCGTCATTGCCGTGGCATTTTTATGGCCGCCCAGTTATACAGCACATGCAAAATTAATGGTTAGCAGGAAAGCCGTAGAGCCAAGCTTAGGAACGCTAGAAAAAGTAGATTACCGTGTAGAAAAGGTATCAAAGGAAGACTTAAATTCAGAAGCACAGCTATTGTTGTCTGAAGACTTGATTAGCCGTGTTATTTTACAATTACATGAAGAAGGAAGCATATTTTCAGGAGATGCTACGCAAAATCGATGGATTTCTGAGCAGGTTTCTAAAGTTAAAAAAGGTTTGGTTGTAGAGCTTATTCCTTATTCGAAAGTATTGGATTTATCGTTTACCAGAGGGAAAGCTGAAGAAGCTAATTTATTTTTGGATAGGTTGATACATGCCTATCAGAAGTATCGGATTGAAATGCGAGGCTATGCGGATAAAACTCAATTTTTTGTTGATTTGTCTAAAGACTATTTAGGAAGAATGAAGCAAGCTAATCAAAAGCTATCTGACCTAATGGCTGCCAGTAATGTTGTCTCCCCTGAGGCGGAAATAGCCAAAAATTTGGAGGCTAAATTTAACTTGAAAGCGTTGTTAGGCGATGGAGAGTTAAAGGCCATCAAGCTAAAGGAAGATATTAGCTTACTTGAAAAGAAATTAGAAGAAAAAGATATTCAGTTTTTTTCATTTCTTGAAAAGGAAGCGATCACTCAATTCTCAAAACAAATACAAGAACTGTTTATTAAGAAAGCTCAAGTAGAAGGTGTATTCGTATCTAAGAGTAAGGCGGTTAAAGGCATGGATATGCAACTGGAAAAAGCCTATAAAAACTTATTAATAGAAGTTCGCTCATTAAAAGCGGAGATGGAATCGCAGCTTCAGGCGATTGAAAATCAAAATGAGTTTATAAAGCAAAAGCTTAGAGATATTGACCTGCGAAACACCGAGCTAAAACTGGCTGCTTTTAGTATGGAAGCTTTGGAAAAAGAAAATAAGGTGCTGCAAGTATCCTTTGAAACATTTTATAAGCGTAAAGAAGAGGCAAAGCTAGCGTCTAATGACGTGATTAATCAATCAAATATTTCTATCCTATCGCACCCACAACTACCATTAACGGCATCTTTCCCCAATAAAAGAATCTTGATTCCATTTGGGTTTATTGTCGCATGTTTAAGTGGGCTTATTGTCGGGTTTTTGGTGGAATTTTTTGATCATACCTTCAAAAGGCCAGAGGATATCGTTAATTTATTAGGCATGAGACATTTGTTGTCAATCAATAATATTTAGTCAGCATTTTAGTCTATGGAGAAATAAGTAATGACAGGAGTGAGATATAAGCTTTCGCAATTAAATCATGATATCGAACAGCGAATGGCGGCATCTGGATATCAAGATAATGATAGCTGGCTGGAATGCTGTGTAGATAGGGCTATTGTTGCTGTAATTTTATTGATAACCGCTCCAGTTTCTATCATTTTGGCAGTACTGATTAAATTACAAGATGGCGGGCCTATATTTTATAAAGGGCTTCGTTACGGGCTGGGTAAAAAAGAATTTAATATGTATAAATTTCGAACACTGGTACCCGATGCAGAATCAAAAATAGGTGCTCGATTGTTAAAGCCGGGGATGGGGTTTGAGACGCCAATTGGTTCTTTTTTACGGGACACTCGATTGGATGAGCTGCCGCAATTAATTAATGTTTTTAAAGGTGATATGGCATTAATAGGACCACGCCCAGAAAGGCCTGTAGTGTACGAAAAAATGTGTAGAGACATCCCTGGTTATGATTTACGCTTTAAAGTTAAGCCAGGTGTCATCGGTTACTCGCAACTATTTACTCCGCATAGTGCAAGTAAAAGAATGCGGGCGAAAATTGATAATTTTTATATTAAGCGTAGCCCTAATGTAAATAACAACATTATTTTTGTAATCTACTCAATGATTTTTCTTGGTTTAAGTGCGATAAAAAAAACAGCCCTTGTTGTCTATAAAAAGGTTGCTATCTATTACAGTGTCTACCGGTTTACAGACCTTAGACAGTTTACAAGAGTAAAGTATTTATTGTCTTACCAGGCTCGTTTATTGTTGAGCTTTAATCGTCCGGATTCCAAAGAGGGACGGTTTGGCTATAATGAACAAAGTGTAGATCCTAGAGTCACGACATTTATTTTTGATATTAATGATAAATTTGTTTCAGTCATTACCGATTATCCGTTGCCAGAGCTAAACAGTGGTCGTTCTGCAGTTGCCAAACTGATCGTGCATGCACAAGCCAGGATGCTGGATAGGCGAAAAAAACGATTTATTGCATTTTGCCGTATAACCAGCATAAAAGAGTCTGTTAGCAGGACAGGCTATCACAATACATACCGTTATTTATTGGGGTATGAGCCGACTTCAGCTTATCAGCAGTATAAGATTGATAAGTACATACTGAATAAGAGTATTTTATAAAACAATTTCTAACTGTGAATAAGAAGATAAATTTAAATACAATTATAGTGATGATGGTGGTTGTTTTGCCAGTTATGGCATTAATGACAACACCATACTTTAAGTTATCTATTCTAATTCCTATACTCGTAGTTATTGGCGTTATTTCCTTGGCTAAGCGGCAGGATATAAATGTTTTTTTCTATATTATTATTTTCTTAATACCTTTTGGTGAGTACCGAAAAATAGGCCCACTTAATATTCCGTGGCTATTAGCAATGCTAGTCTTGGCGGTAGCTGCGCTTGATATTGTACAGGGTAAACTGAGCATTAAGGCTTTAAAGGGTAAGATTTGGTACTATTTATTCCCCATGCTTTTTGTCAATTTGATTGCAACAGGGCTGTCGCCATATCCAGAAACAGCTATCGATGCGATGAAAAATTGGCTGGCGGCTTATTTATTTATAGCGTTGATGCTGTTATTAATTACGGAGCGGGGGGTTTTTAAAGATTTACCCTTCTGGATTGTGGTCAGCGTCAGCTTAGGCTCAGCTTTATCAGTTATGGGTGTTTACCTCGGTATAGGTTACGACTTATTTACCGATGAGGGGCGTGGTCAAGGGGGGGCACCCGATCCAAACAATATGTGCATGATGATTATTTTTGTCATTCCTCTGGTGGTGCATTATCTCTTATATGCTGAAACATTTATCGCACGAATTGGAGCCACGTTTTTGTTATTGCTGAATCTTTTAGCGGTATTGAGTACTGACTCCAGAAGTGGAATGTTGGTGGCGGCACTGATTTTCGGGTTATTAATTATTATTCATATTGCAAGAATAAAAGCACGTTATATAAGGCTAATTTTACCTGTAATATTAATTGGTCTTCTTGCTCTGCCAATGGTTATTCCGCAAAAAACACTAATAAGAATGCAAACATTGACCGCCAGTTATCAAGATAAGTCAGTGCAGCGACGTGGTGCTTATATTGATGTTGGGATTCGGGCTTTTATGGAACAGCCGATTATTGGTTATGGTCCGTTCACCTTCCAGCATATTTTTGCTGAGTCTCGTGAGTCAAGGAAATTTAAACGAGAAGGTGTCAGAGGTGAGGAACTAAGGCAGGCACATAACACCTATCTGGAAATGTTAGTTGGCTCTGGCATTTTAGGTTTAGGTTTGTTTTTAGGGGTTATATTGCAAGCACAATTAAACCTTCATCGCGCTAGAAAAGGGTTAGCAAAAATTAATAGCGCAGAATACAGTCATTTAATTTTGAGTTTTCAAGTTGCATTTTTGGGTGCCTTAATTTACTTGGCTGTCTTTAGTGATCCGTATCATAAATTTTTATTAGTAATGTTGCCGCTGTCCGAGTTAGCGTTACGTTATACGCATCGTTTGCAAGCAAATTTTAACCAGCAAACACAAGCCGATTAGTAGGTTGGTAGTCATAAGTTAAAGAGAAGATTTAATGATGAAAAAATGTTCGAAATTAGTACTACTCCTAAGCCTGTTTTTTATAATAGCTCCCTCATGGGGAGCCAAAACAGCTTCGGCTACGCGTGTGGCTTGGCTGCCTGGAAGTGAGAAACTCTTGGTAATTAACGCTCAGCAACGTCCTCTCTTATGGGATACCGTGGCTGAATGCCCCTTTTATTTTCATAACCAACATAATGAAGATGTTATACAGGTTGTGGTTTCAGATAATGCTCGTCTAGCCGTTTCATCAACAATCGATAAAAAAATTAAGATCTGGGATGTGGCTACAGGGGCGGAAAAACATGAAATTATTGGCTTTAACCAGCCCGCTAGCGCAATAGCTTTTACCAAAGGCGCCAAAACATTACTATTAGGTGACTGGAGTGGTGTGGTGAAGCAGTGGGATTTAGATAGCTTTACAGAACAAGGACGATTTAAAGCCTTTGATTCGGCGATTTTTAGTATGGCTTTATATTACCCGAATCACTTGATCGCTTTGGGCAGCGCTGATGGCGAAATATTATTATGGGATATGCAGTTAGGTCAAGTTGTTCATCGGTTTTTTGGTCATAAGCAAGCGGTGTCTGCCATTAAATTTACTAACGATGGACGCTATATTGTCTCGGCGGGGGATGATGGTCAGTTATTAATCTGGAATTATGCGGATAATAAATTGCGCAATATTAAGTTAAAAACGGATTTACAACGGGTGCAATCACTTGATGTATCCTCCGATGGACAGTATATTTTGGTCGGTCTTGGTAATGGTTTAATGTACTTGGTAGACCTACAAGCTGGCGAGATAGTTTATCAATCTAAATTGTCAAATACCGCATTGCAATTGGTTAAATTTAAAAATAATTTTGAAGCACTGCTTGTCGATAGGGATTACAGAGTCTGGAGTTTTGAATTAGCTACGCGTAAATTTAGAGCAATCAGTGAAATTTCTGAGCAAGCGATTATTCCACAGTCTATGGAAACCTATAAAGGCCAGAATTGGAGTGATGAGCAGACAGGAATGGAATTTAGCTGGATTAACGGAGGCTGCTTTGATATGGGCTGTGATGCTCAAGGCGGAAAAGGTTGTGCCTCTGATAATATGCCAGCAAAAAATGTTTGTATCGATGATTACTGGATAGCTAAAAATGAAGTGACTGCACCACAGTGGGAAAAAGTTATGGGTGCTAATTTATCCCGTTCAAAAATTCATATGGCATTACTGGATAAATATGTGGAAGAAAATGGTGTTGCTGTAGCTTCTGGAGTATCTTGGCACGGCGCTCAAGACTTTGTCTGTCGGCTCAATAAGATTTCTAGAGCCGACTTTAGAATGCCTACGGAAGCCGAGTGGGAATATGCCTGTAGTAATGCGACTGAAACACGACAGTTGAAGCAGATAAATCTGGGTGAGAAGGTTTCAAAAGAAGCCCAATTAACACCACCAGCAAGAGCGACAGTAGATTTACAGGAAATGCACTCAGGTGTTTCTGAGTGGGTTTTAGATATGTATAATCGCGAAGGCTACGGCCATAAACATCGATACAACCCTTTGTATTTGGAAAATTCATTATATTATTTTTATAACCAGAATGTTCCGCGCGTTAAGCGTGGTGGTGGATGGGATATAGGGCGTACTAAACAAGAATGTATTGTTAGGCAGTTTAATTCCGATCTGCGTGGTCGTGACCCAAAAACTGGTTTACGGTTAACCATTCATTAAGGAACCTCTGATCAAGTCATGAACTCGTACTTTACGCCCAGAATATCCAGCTTCTGCGTTAAAAATCTTCGCAATAGCCAGCTATTACGTGCGATTTTTGCCTTGAATCTAAATATTCTGAACGCAATCTACTTCGTCCAGACTTGATCAGAGGATCCTTAAATAATTAAACATGTACGCGTTAAGAAATTATTACTTTATCGCTTACTATTCATTGAATAGGGACGTTAATGATGTCGGCTAGTATTGTATTTGTTTTAATCGCTCTTTTACTGCTCTGTTCAAACTTTATTTTATACCCAGTTTTATTGTTTTTCTGGCGTTTTCTTTTTCCACGCAAGCAGCAAGTGACTAAGGAAAGTAGTCCTATTGAACGGGTGAGTTTTATTATTGTTGTGCATAATGCCGAACAACTGATTGTTGATAAAATTAACAATATTTTGCAGCTAAATTTAGCCGATATTGATTATGAAGTGATTGTTTATTTGGATGGCTGTTCGGATAGCACACAGGAAAAAATTGAATCCATTCATACTGATAACATAAAACTGATTAATGAGCCTAAACATCTCGGAAAAATCCGAGGATTAAATGCAGCAGCAGCAATGGCGCAAGGGGATATTCTGGTCTTTACCGATGCTGATGCCATTTTTGATGTCGAATCTATCAACCACCTTTTAGCTAACTTTAAAGACCCCTTATGCGGTGGGGTATGTGGTATGCGAGCGATTAAAGAAAAGCAGGGTAAACTGCATTTGGCGCAACAGTTGTATATTCGGATTGATAGTTACATTAAAAAGTTGGAAAGTTACTTGGGGAATATAACTTCAAATGACGGTAAATTATATGCGCTCAGGCGGCATTTATTCAGGCCAATTGCAGAGGCGGTAACCGACGATTTGTATGCTTGCCTTGATATAACTCTACAAAAATATCATTTTGTTTTTGAGCCAAAAGCTATCGTACATATTTCGACTCCCTCTCGTGGTTCTCAACATGAATCCAGTCGCCGAAGACGCATCGTTACACAAAGCCTGCATGGAATATTTTTAAAACGGCAATTATTAAACCCATTTAGCTATGGTGTTTACTCCATTGGTTTATTGATAAATAAAGTGTTTAGGCGACTGATAGGCGCAATGTTAACACTTTTATTAATTAGTAGTTATTTTGCAAGTAGTGAATCTATGCTGCTCGCAGTGCTTTTTTACGCGCAGCTGGGATTTTACCTTTTAGCTCTTAGCTACCCGCCATGGCTGTCTAAAATAGAATGGCAAGGAGCTAAATTATGCACACGTATAGGCGCAATGTGTTGGTATTTTTGTTTGGGGAATTTTGCCGCACTATGGGGTGTTTTTGACTTTCTATCTGGAAAAAGAGTAGCAAAATGGCAGCCAAAGAAGCAGGATTGAGTAAGCAATATAAACCGGCATTGGTTTTAAATTTAGCGAAATATTATGGTGGCGCTGAAGTTAGAACCTTGCAAATGGCTCGTATGTTACAGAAAGCACATTATCCATTTTGTGTTGTGGCTTTGCATGGCTCCCCCTTACATCATCGACTAGTGACGGCAGGCCTGCCTGTACAAACTATTAACCTTAATCGAGCAGATTTTCGTATAGCTTTTAGGTTAAAAAAAATGATTTCTGATGGGGGTTATCGAGTGATTGATACCCATAACCCGCAGTCTCATCTTTGGGGCTTGTTAGCGGCTAAAATGTCCAAAGACTGTCATGTTGTAACAACGGTGCATGGTTGCTATGGAGAAGCAGAAACAGGCTGGACAGCAAAACTCTATGATGCCGTTTTGCGTTGGAATGACGAACCCGAGGCACAGTTCATTGCGGTGTCGGATAGTGTGCAGAGTTATCTGCGTAGAATTGGTATTAAGCTAGCGACAATTACTTACAGCGCAAATGCGGTGCTTGCCGAAGAAACAAATGAACAGGCCGCGACAATAAGAGACATAGCCGGGTGGAATAAAGATACCTTGGTGATAACTATTGCTGCTCGCTTAGAACCGGTAAAAGGCATTGAGTATTTGTTGCAGGCCTTTGCTAAAGCTTGCCAGTCCTGTCCACAAATGCGCTTGTGTATAATCGGTGAGGGTCGATCAAAGGTCGAATTGGAACAACTTTCAGTGACCTTGGGCGTGACGGAGCTGGTTTGTTTTACAGGCTTTAGAGATGATGTAACAGGGCTATTAAATTCAGCAGATATCTTTTGTTTATCCTCACTGTCAGAAGGATTACCGTTTGCTCTTTTAGAAGCGGCAATGGCTAAGTTACCATTAGTATTATCTTCTGTTGGCGGGATGGCAGAGTTTTTTACCCATCAGCAAACGGCACTAATGTTTCCAATGAAGGATGTAAAGCAGTTAGCAGAGCATTTTGTGACATTAGCCGATAATGCTGAGCTGCGGAAGAAGTTGGGCGCGCAAGCCTGTCAGTGGGTGGCGACAAAATTTTTAGCACAACAGATGTATGAACAAACGATAGATCTTTATCAGGGGAGAAAGCAATGACAGAACAAAGCGGGCGACAACGCTTTTTTATCCGGTTTTTGTTTATTATGATGCTTACATTAACGGCAATAATAGTTGCAGGCTGGTATTTATTAAATTATGATTTTGATGCTTTAATAGATCCTGAGCAGATTCTTGCTGCGCAGGAAAAGGTCGAGCAGCCAGTACAAAAAGAAAAGCCTCCAGCCATAAAACCGGATGATCAAGTCGTTATAGAAAAAGAAAAAAACTTGTTTTTAGCGGGCGACTGGGATTTTTACCCCGGCGATTTTACTCAGCAGCAAATTATTGGCAATAGTTTGCCCGCTAGTTGGCGGCCATATCAGGCAACATCGCCATGGAATACTAAGATTTCTCTGAATGCTTATACTCATCCCGATTCGGAAGCGATTATGGTTGTTATGGAGCAAGAAGCTAAAAATATACGCTTAATTAAGCGTTACAACCCGCCGGTTTGGGTGGTTAATTCTGACAATATGCCCAAGCAGAAAATAAAAAGCGATAAAATTTTTGATACCTGGGATAAAGACCGGGATAACTGGACCGATGTCGATGTGCCGATTGTTGAGAGCATGTGGCAGGAGCCAACACGAGATGGACATATTATTAT
>DAOVVZ010000308.1:0-3487 GCA_030636915.1 Methylomarinum sp.
GTAATTCCTTTGCCGGTATCAGTAACTTCAATACGCCAGATATTACCAGGCATATATTGACAATCGACGGATATTATTCCATTAGGTTTGTTGTATTTAATAGCATTTGACAATAGATTAAGTAAAACTTGTTTTAAGCGAAATGCATCTGCTTTTAAGGTAACCGATTCAAAAATTTTGGGGTTATACCTTAGTTGTATCCCTTTATCATTTAGAGTCGTTTTTAAAATATTTTCGGTTGCTTGCATTACCTCGCTAAATGAGACATCAGTGATTGAAAGCGTTAATTGGCCGACTTCAATTTTAGCCAAATCCAAAACATTATTAATAAGTTCTAGTAAATGCTCTCCCGCATCATAAATATGCTGAATGTCACCTGTCTGTTCTGTAGTAAGGCTTTCATCATCTTGCAGTATTTGCGAAAAGCCTAATATAGCATTAAGCGGGGTGCGTAACTCATGGCTCATGCTGGAAAGAAATTGTGACTTAGCTTCGCTGGCTTGTTCAGCCAGCTCCCGAGCTTGCTCTGTTTCTGCCAGAGATTTCTCTAGCAGTACTTCGTGCTCTTGTCTGTTATGAGTCATTGAATTAAAACCAGACTCTAGAATATTTAACTCAGAAAAATAAGATAAGGGAAGCTGTGGGTATTTACCTGCTTCTAAGTCTTTAAAGGCATTGATTAACAGTTTTAATGGACTGAATATTTTATGGACAGCAATGAGTGCAACAAGAATAAGCAGCAACGCACTGACGAGAAAAACAATAATAATAGAGTAAATATTTTGCTTAATGGGGGCAAGAACACTGTCTACGGGGACTTCAGAAATCACCCCCCAGTTTACTAAAGGTACAGAAGAATATACGCCAAAAACAGGTTGACCAATAACCCCTTGGTATTCTCGTGTTGAATCCCAGGGTTCATCTTTTAATAAACTTCTGACAATGGCGTACTGAGTGGCAAAGCTACTCTCTTTAAAATATTGAGAACCGTGGGTATAAGCGCCATGCCTATCAACAATATAATGAAAACTATTACCCTGTTTTATTTTTTTTAATAGTCCTTGCCATAAAGAACCAGGCTCTATCGCTGTAATTAAAATTGCAACGACTTTATCCTGGTTGTTAATTACTGGAATAGCGATGCTAAATATAGATTCATTCGAATGTGTTTCACTGCGAGAAATAGCCGAAATATAGTCTCGGCCATGTAAAGGAATCGCTATAAAAGGTGAGTTTACACTCAATTTCTCGGGGAAATACGTTTTTAAAATATTATCATTAATTTCAGGCGTATCAGTGGGGAGATGTCGATCATGGCCAGCCACAAAATTGCCTTTAGGATCAATTAATATAACTGAATGGATAGAGGGTTCACGGTGGAATATTTTATTGAGTAAGAAATTGATATTAGATTGCTGTACTGGGGATTGTTCTAATGCAATCACTAACGGATCAGTTTTATTTTCTAAAACAGATTTTAGCCGAGTCAGCTCACTTTCTATTGTGCTTTTAATATGTTGGTTCTGTTCAGTTTGTAGAGCAAGGAAGGTGTTACGTTCCGTTGTGTATATTCGATTACTTACCCAAGGGATAATAAAAAGCGCCGGGAGTAGTGTGGTTAATAAAATTAACCACACAATCACAGTTTTTAAAGATGAGGGTAAAAAACGCATCCGCTATTTTTCTTGTGTTGCTTTAATAACAAACCGTGTATCAATAAATTTATTTAAATCAGCTGGTACTGTTTTCCATAAGCCCATATCAACTAATTGCTCCGACATGAGTTGTATTTCAGATAAGGTTGGAACCATATCGCTGTAATCAATCCAATTGGGTGGAGACGTTAATACCTTAAAGAATACTTCCGCTGGCGCACCGGTGTAATCAACCCCCATTTCCGAGGCTATTACAGGGTTATTTTCAATAAACTGACCTGCGGCAACAAGCTTATCAATCAACTCTTGGAGCTGCTCCGGTTGCTCTTGAATAAATTGATCCGTCACTAAAAATACATGATCCATATGGTCTAGCCATATATCAGGAGATATAGCAGCCATCCATCCAACATTCAAACTGATAGAACGCTGGCCTTCTGGTTCACCCACTAAGAAGCCATCAATCTCACCTCGTTTGAGAGAATTAATCATATCTCTGGGTGGCATACCAACAATAGTGACATTTTCTGAAGACACTTGATGTTGTTTAAGCAACATGTGCAATAGCACGTGATGTTGAGAAAAGATGTGAGGGACAGCTAGCACGGTTTTTAGCTGTTTTAACTCATCAATAGAGCCTATTTTCTGTGACAAGACAAAGCCGTTACCATTTCTATCTGCTTTTAAGACTATTTTTCCGGTGAACCCTTCTTCAATTAGCTTCATAGCCAGTGGCGAGAGAATAAAAGTTCCTGATAACTTGCCTGATTTCATATCACTGATAACATCAGGCCATGTTTGATTTTGTATGGTTTTTAGATGCAAACACTGTAATTGTTCTTGATATTTATTTTCAACAATAGCAAGAGGCAAATGCCCACCACAAATTAAACGCCCAATGGCAATGGTTGGCAGTTCTTTTTTTACCTGAGGAACAGGACAGTTGAGAAAACCGTGTAAAGAATCGGGCGCATATTGACAACTGAGCTGCTGTAGTTGAGCAAGTTTAAATGTTTTTTGCTCACTTTGTTCGCAGCCTGTTATCAGCAAAAGAATAAAGCAGCCTATAATAAGGCGGATTTTAGAAGTTAATGCCACATTAGCCACCTATTAAGTATATTAAGGAATACCTTATATTTTAAGTTGTTTTTAAGATTAGCTCAAGAGCTGTTCAGGCTAGTTTATTCCAGGAATATTGCTGGTAAAAGCCTTTATTTAGGCGTACCTCGGCCTCCCGTGATTTTGCCCTTTGCTTATGCTGCCTGAAGTCCGCCCAACTTTTTGCCGTATATCACTTATACCAATCACAATAAGTTTTTATTTTAACCTCCTCATCCTAGCCTTCTCGGCAATAGCTCCTCGACAACTGCTCCTGCGTTGTTCTACTACACGCCTTCCTTGGCGTTATGCATTGCTCTCTTGAATAACAAACAAAGAATAGTTCACACAAAGGCACAGAGACACGAAGAAGAGAGGTGCTTTCCTCTGTGTCTCAGTGCTTTGTGTGAGAATAAAACAAAAACCATAATCAACTATTTTTTGTTACTTAATGATTGGTGGTCGTGGAACGGCCTGATTCGCTACTTACCAACATCCATGTCGGCATCCAGCAGGAGAAGGAATAACAGACGAACTTATTGGGATTGGTATTATTTGATTTCCGCTGGATCAAATAACAATTCTGGTCTGCCTGTTAAGTAGCCTTGAATGTAATCTACGCCAAGTTCTTGTAGTTTTTTTTGCTGTTCAGCATGCTCGACATATTCGGCAATGGTTTTTTTATTTAAAAGTTTGGCTGATGAAATAATAAAACGAATGACTTGCTCCGAGTA
>DAOVVZ010000327.1:0-3356 GCA_030636915.1 Methylomarinum sp.
AACTTTGAGGCGACTTGAATCGCATCTAATAGCAATCCCAATATATTTTTATATCCAAAGTGATATGCCTGTATGGAGCATTGCGGAATACAGGGTTTTATTCCCGTATTACGTGATACTCCATACGGGCTACGATCAATTTTTTCTTTCCCTGTTTTTTTAGTAACAGATTAGAGTTGGTATTTATTGGGCTTAGTATAAAATACTAAGCCTATATTCTGGAGTAAAGAAATGCTTAAAATAATATTTATATTACTTTCCCTTTCTTTTAGTGCTTTCTGTATTGCCAATGAATCAGTGATGCAAGTTGTACCTGTCAATAACCGCCCTGCATCAGAACTACAGTCTTTAATTAGTCCACTTATTGAAAGTTCAGAACGAATCATTGCCAGCCATTCCAGCCTTATAATTAGAGCAACGCCCTCAAGACAGAAAGAGCTATTAAGCTTAATTGAACAGCTTGATACGCGTTTAAGCAATCTATCCATTACTGTCATACAAAGTAAAACCCAAACAGCACAAGCTCTAAATTCCTCAGAGAGAATCAAACTCAATTTTCCAGCTAATAAACCATCAAATATTTCAGTTAAAGCTAGAGGCTATTTTGCCAGTACCGAAGGTCTCAACAACTCAGAGAGCCGACAAAAAATACAAACTCTTGATGGAAAACCAGCTTATATCAAAACAGGAAAAATATACCCTGTTGAAAACATCAGTATCTACCACTCGGGGTATGGCTACCCTGTTATTTCTAGCAATACTCAGCTTATTGAAGCATCAACTGGTTTTTTAGTGACTCCCCGCTTATCAGGCAACCAGGTCACTATTGAAGTAACACCTTGGTCAGATAAAATGAATAATAACGGATTAATAAACTCTCAAAGTGGCCACTCTACAATTCGAGTTAATCTGGGGCAGTGGGTAGAAATTGGAGGTATTGACGAACATAGTCAACTATCTACAAACAGAACCTTGTCTCATGCCTATTCAACAGCAAATAAAAGCATGAGAATCTTAATTAAAGTCGAAAAAAGTCAAAATGCTCAGTATCGTTAAATTACCAAAAGGGCCAGATACTTGTTTAGTATCATGGAAGGAATGATAGATTCGGGTGAATACACGCTAGTTTGCACTATTGATAGTAAACACGAGCAACAAAGTTTAACTAATACCAATCCCAAAAAATTCTTACTCTAACCTTTTACTAAAAAACAGGGAAAGAAATACATTGATCGTAGCCCGTATGGAGCATCGCGGAATACGGGCTACATAAATACATATCACTTTTAATATAAAAATATATTGGGATTGGTATAACATTAAATCCTCGCTCCTTAGCGTTCTATAAAGTACTATCAGCACAGTTAAGGAATCTCTGGTCAAGTCATTAACTTTAGAAACCCTACACATAGTACAATCAACGCTATAATCTAGGCATGTCACTACCTGGATCACAAGGAAAGCTAACCTATTAAAAGGACTGAATAATGAAAACACCGCTTGCTAGAAATCTGTTGAAGCCTTGCTTTATTTTGTTAATGCTTTTTGCCAGCTCTTTGTTAAGAGCAGATGATTCTCCTGTTATTGCCGCTGCGGCCAGCCTTAAATTTGCTTTACAAGATATAGGCAAAGCGTTCCATCAGGATAGCGGAAAAACCGTGCGTATCAGTTACAGTTCATCAGGTAATCTGACGCGCCAAATTCTACAGGGCGGCCCTTTTCAGTTGTTTTTATCGGCTAACGGCAACTATGTGGAACAATTATTTCAGCAACAAAAAACTCAGGATCATGGTGTTGTCTTTGCTTTGGGTCGTTTGGTTTTATTGAGTAGAAAAAATTCGTCATTATTATTTGATGAACAACTGAAAGGCATTAAACAGGCTTTGCTTGAGGGTCGATTAAAACGTTTTGCAATCGCCAACCCAGAACATGCACCTTATGGTATTGCGGCACGTGAGGTTTTACAGAGTCAAGCACTGTGGCCGTTGATCAAACCACACATAGTTCTGGGCGAAAATGTCGCGCAGGCTACCCAGTTTACAAGTTCTGGTGCTGCTCAAGCGGGTCTGGTATCTTATTCTTTAGCCTTAGCACCGGTCTTACAGAGCACGACTCGCTCGTTATTGATCCCGACTACGTTACATCAGCCACTTAAACAAACCGTGGTTTTATTGAATAATGCAGGTGATACCGCTAAATTATTTTTCAACTATCTTCAGCAGGACAAAGCGCTTAACATTTTGTCCCGTTATGGTTATTCTGCTCCCTAGAGATCTTATATGGACTGGCAAGCTTTAGCGCTATCTGTAAAATTAAGTCTGGTGACATTATTGTTTCTGTTGCCTATCGGCATTTTCTTTGGTTGCTGGCTGGCTTACCGACAATTTTTGGGGAAATCGCTGTTACAGACTGTTTTAGCTTTGCCACTGGTACTGCCACCGACAGTACTTGGCTATTATCTACTGGTTGCATTCAGTCCCAATCAAGGCTTTGGGCTTTGGCTGTCGAACACTTCTGGCACGACGCTGGTGTTTAATTTTGAAGGACTGGTTCTGGCCTCAGTTATTTTTAATCTACCTTTTGCCATTCAACCCATGCAGCGTGCTTTTGCTGCGATACCTAGAGAAACTCGCGATGCAGCGGCCTGTTGTGGCATGAAACCTAGCAAGGTGCTCTGGAAGATTGAATTACCCTTAGCCTGGCCAGGCATCGTCTCGGCATTGGTGATGTGTTTTGCTCATACCTTGGGCGAATTCGGCATTGTATTAATGGTCGGCGGTAATATTCCTGATGAAACGCAAACTATCGCTATCTCCATTTATGATCGGGTACAAGCCTTTGATGATCATTCGGCTTCGGTGATGTCTTTCAGTCTATTACTGTTTTCTATGCTGACAATTTCTTTTACCTACTGGCTATCAGAGCGTAGCGAACAAACGCATGACTGATTCGGCTATTCATATCACCCTACAACAACAGCAGCCGATTCCATTATCTGTACAACTGGAATGTCAATCGGGTGAGATGCTGGCTCTGGTTGGCCCTTCTGGCAGTGGAAAAACCACCATATTGCGTGCCATCGCGGGTTTATATCAACCCCAAAACAGCAATATAGTCTGCCAGGGTGAAGTCTGGCAAAACAGTACCGACAAACTCTTTTTACCCACCCACCAACGACATGTTGGACTGGTCTTTCAAAATTATGCGCTGTTTCCGCATATGACGGTGCTGGATAATATTCAACAAGCTTTAGCAGACAGCCCCAAACAACAACGTCGTGCCCAGGCATTGGAACTGTTAGAGAAAGTTCATCTGCAAGGCATGGATCAGCGTTACCCAAAAACACTTTCCGGTGG
>DAOVVZ010000228.1:0-4115 GCA_030636915.1 Methylomarinum sp.
ACTTCAGACTAAAAACCGTGAAGTCCCGGATGAACCTCCACCAGAAAAGCGTCCGCCACCTCCAAAAATGCAAATGCAGCAAGTACAGGTCACTCAAACTACTGCACCTAAAATGGATATGCCTAACTTAGACATCCCATTGCAAACGGACAGATTTAGCGGTTCTTTGCTTGGGGGCTTACAAATGAATGCAGGGGAAATAAGCACCAATGTCATCCCTTTGCTTCGTATTCCACCTCGGTACCCTATGCGGGCGGCAAACAGACATATTGAAGGCTGGGTTAAAGTTGAATTCACTATCACTGAACAAGGCACTGTAAAGAACCCGGTAGTGGTAGATGCTCACCCCAGTAAAATATTTGATAGAGCGGCATTACAAGCCATTAAACGCTGGAAGTTTAAAGCCAAAATTATAGGTGGCGAAGCTTTTGAGCAACGTGCGATACAAACACTACAATTTAAATTATCAAAATGATGCGTTTATTGGCTCTCGCTTTATGTTTATTTGTTTTATCACCTGCTTATGCAACTGACGAGGATAAAACTCCCAAAATATCCCCTTGGTTATATAAAAAACTGACCCAAACAGAAAAACTTATTGCAAAAAAATCCTATCCAAAAGCTGAACAAAAGTTACAAGCTATTCTTGCCGATGTTAAAGATAAAAGCTACGAACAAGCCACGGTATTACGTAGCTTATCATCTGTTTATGCTTTAAAGGCTCAATATAAAAAGTCTGCTGCAACTTTATCTAAAGCCATTAACTTAGGTGTCTTGCCTAAAGCCCAAATGCAACAAGCCATTTTAAGCCTGGGGCAGCTTTACATGGCAACAGAACAATACAGTCAAGCAATTCAAACACTAGAACCATGGCTAGCTAAAAATTCGACAGCTGACCCTCAAATAAACGCGTTAGTTGCCAATGCTTATGCTCAGCTAAAAAAATATCGCAAAGCCTTACCCTATATTAAAAAAGCGATTAAAACGGCAAAAAAGCCCGAAGAGTCATGGTACCAATTAAACCTGGCCTTATATTATGAGTTGGAGAATTATCCTGCAGCAGCAAAAATTTTAACCACTTTAATTCGGCTTTATCCCGACAAAAAAGATTACTGGGGTCAACTAGCTTCTATTTATCAGCAGACAAAACAATACCAAAAGGCAGTTTCTGTTAAACACCTTGCCTATAAAAAAGGATTTATATCTAACGAAAAAGATATTCTGGCACTGGCTAACCTGCTTCTATATGTTGGCACACCTTATAAGGCCGCAAAATTATTGGCACTAGAAATTGACCAGAAAAGAATTAAAAGTAACTCAAAGAATTGGGAGTCTTTAGCGCAAGCATGGAGAACAGCCAAGGAATTTGAATACGCCATTAAAGCATTAGAAACTGCCTCACAGCTTAATGATAAAGGTCATTTATATCAACAACTAGGGCAGATCTATGTGGCGCAGGAAAAATGGACAGCCGCGATTACTGCTTTAAATAAAGCGATTAGTAAAGGCGGTTTAAAAAATGCTGGGGCGACTTATTTACTCTTAGGCATGAGCTATTACGAACAAAATAATTTGAGCAATGCCAAACGTGCCTTTTCAAAGGCGGCACAATTCAGCAAACACAAAAAGACAGCTATGCAATGGCTAGATTATATTAAAGAATCTAAATAAGCATTTTTCCCTGCTTAAGAACCTTACCAGCAGTCATCAGTTGCATATGCTGCTTAAAATAAAAAAATAGCACTTAGGGGCTAGCGCTCTAAAAAAACATAGCCCTTAGCATTTTCTACTCAGCTGTAGTTCTGATACTACACCCCGTCACCAAATAACTGACTACTCAAATTATGCCGCAACTGCATTTAATTCTGAGTTTTCATACAAGCGCAATTTTTTCCAGCCAACAAATTTAGTATCATCAAACTGTAAATCATGATCAATTGCATGCTCATAACAACTTCTAAACAATTTTGCTGTTCTAAACGCGTGCAACTCATCATCAGCCGTTACAGTTTCAACATTACCAACCTGAAATGTCTTATTGCGTGACTTGCGGTCTTTAACCCAGAAAACGGTATAGCAAAGATAGCTTTTATCTTTTCTATGATCATACTTTATTGTTCTGGATACACCGGTTACTCCCGTTGTAGTTTTATTCTTTGGTGGTTTTAAAAAGCGTGTGCGGCTGCCTTTTAATACAACCAACATTTGATCTCGCCAAGCAATTGCCGCTTGCAGCGATTTATTTCTATTGCCCCACAGTTTATGAGAGAAGTAGCGGCTACTTTCTTTGCCACGCCTTACAATTCGCACTTGATAACCGAATTTATCGGGTTCTGTAATATGTTTATTTTTTGCCATTTTGAAATACTCCGTGACCCTAAATATGCATTGCTATGCAATCAGGCCAATAAAAGACACATGTTTCTTGTTAATCACGTAAGATAATGATTACAAATTATCTTAGAAGTTCAGATTTATTTCAAGTTTTTGGCTGTTTTTATTAGGCAATTACCCAGTAATTTAGTGTAGAATATGTGAAATCCGTTTTAAAACGGTCGATTAAATTACGTAACCCTTTGTTTTAAATTAATTTTTCTGGAGACACCTAATGAGCGTACTAGTAGGTAAACAAGCCCCTGACTTTACAGTGCCAGCGGTATTGGCTGACGGTGAAATCGTTGATTCTTTCAGCTTTTCTGACGCAACAAGAGGAAAATACGCTGTTGTATTTTTCTACCCATTAGATTTTACTTTTGTTTGTCCAAGTGAGTTAATCGCTTTAGACCACCGCATGGATGAGTTCAAAAAACGTGGCGTAGAAGTTATTTCAGTATCTATTGATTCTCACTTCACTCATAACGCATGGCGTAACACTGCAATCAATGATGGTGGTATTGGCCAAGTGCGCTATACAATGGCGGCAGATATTGATCACCAAATCTGTAAAGACTACGATGTCGAAGCAGAAACACCTGCAGTTGCTTACCGTGGTAGTTTTTTAATTGACCAAAACGGTATGGTTCGTCATCAAGTTGTTAACGACTTACCTTTAGGTCGTAACATTGACGAAATGTTACGCATGGTTGACGCGCTACAGTTCCACGAAGAGCATGGCGAAGTATGCCCAGCTGGCTGGAACAAAGGCGATTCTGGTATGGATGCTAGCCCAGCGGGTGTTGCAAAGTACTTGAATGACAATGCTGACAAGTTATAAGCTAAGCTACTATAGCGTTTAGCATAAAAAGCGGGCTCATTAGCCCGCTTTTTTTATACCCAATCTTTTTTTCTTTACTCACTTACCTTATGTTTCAAGGCTACCCTTGATAATTGGATATGCGTAAAATAAACAATAGCGCAGGCAATAAAGATAGAAATAAATGTTTCACCAATAAATGCCATGCCTATAGCAAAACCTAAAATATAACCAAACAACCCTATCACAGCCCATCTTATGCCATTTTCACTGTTTTTTTTCCCCGAATGAAAGAAAACTATTACAGTGATAATAGCAGCCAATATAATTAACATTGCTCCCCCTTTTTTTCAGTTAAACACACTGCCTTATTCCTTATTCCAGCTAAAATCAGTCTTAGAACCAATGCAAAAATGATAATCATAAGCTATATCTTTTATCAATACACCTTTTAAAACAGTGAGATTAAAAAATGAGTCGCCTGCTTAAAATTGTTTTATACGTCCTTGCCTCAGTTATCTTGTTAATCGTTATTGCTGCTGTGGCATTACCTTTGTTTATCAACCCCAATGACTTTAAGCCTGAAATCCAAACTGCTGTCAAAGAAAATACGGGTAGAGACTTACTCATAGAAGGTGATTTAGATTTATCTGTTTTCCCATGGATTGGTATTTCCACTGGAAAGTTATCATTAAGTAATGCACAAGGTTTTCCTGAGCAAACATTTGCAGAAATTGAAGAAAGTAACGTTAAAGTTAAATTATTACCGCTACTATCAAAAAAACTGGAAGTTAGCCGCATTGTATTAAAAGGCTTAACTTTAAACCTAGCAAAAAACAAACAAGGCATTAGCAATTGGGATGATTTAGCCGGTGCCAAAGCAGAGCCAGAAGCAGACCCAACTAAAACCACGACTACAGAT
>DAOVVZ010000258.1:0-3859 GCA_030636915.1 Methylomarinum sp.
ACATTTCCAAAAGCTCTTACTAGAAATTTATTTTTTGAGCGTCTGGATTTCTACTAAGAACATGCATAAAAAATGTAATATTAAACCATACAGAAGCACATACCGAATCCTATATGAATAGGATTAGTATATACTATTCACATACTTCGCGTCCCTTGCAAGCCTCCAGTATGGATGGCGACTATTTTTTGTTGCGGCTTAAAATAATCTTGTTTGATTAGGTCAAACAATCCGTAAAACATTTTCCCTGTATAAACAGGGTCTAGCTCAACAGCATGTTGCTGATTAAAAGCATCCATAAATAATAGTAGTTCATTATTTGTTTTTGCAAAACCACCAAAATGATAATCTAACTGAATTGACCAGTTGACGTGAGCGTTATTACTCAGCAATGCCTCAACCTCTGTCATCAAAAAGCTTGCGCCCTTTAAAGCAGCAAAACCTTGTACATTACAGTTGCCTGGTACAGCTGGAATTAACCCTGCTAATGTTGTCCCTGTTCCACAAGGCACACATAATACATCAAACCCCCAATCAATTTCAGAAACAAGCTCCGCAACACCTTGTAACGCCAGCTCTGTCGCCCCACCCTCTGGCAACCAATATTGGCCTTTTTCTATCAGAGGTAAATCATCGCAGTGTTTAAATTGCCTTAACTCTCTATAATCAGTACGAGAAACAAAGCGCAATTCCATTCCCCAACTTTCAAGGTCTTGTAGAGTTGGGCTAAAGTGCTTAGGTCGCTCCCCCCGAATATATCCCACTGTTTTTAACTTTAAGTGTCTCCCAACAAATGCCAAAGCATGCAAATGATTGGAGTATGCCCCGCCCATGCTAATAACAGTGTGGGCTTTCATTTTCAAGGCATGATCCAGAATATATTTAAGTTTTCGCCATTTATTACCAGAAATCACAGGATCAATTAAATCATCCCGTTTAATCCATAGTTCAAGTTGTTTTTGTGCTAATAACGGGTCAAATAATTGGGTTAATGGTGATGGGTTAAATTGATTCTCTAACTCAATAAGTTTTGGATGTAGCATTGCCTACGCGGAAGCTTGTTTTATTGCCCATGCCACATCAGCAGCTTGTCTATTTTCCTTAATATCATGCACCCTAAACATTTGCACACCCGACATAACACCTAATGCTGTTGTTACGGCTGTTGCCGTGACCAATTCAGCGGGTTCCGAGACATCACACAAACTGCCCATAAATCGCTTACGACTAGTTCCCAGTAACACCGAATAACCTTCTGCAACAAATTGATCTAAGTGCGCCAGTAAATTAATATTATCTTCCCTGCGCTTACCAAAGCCAATACCAGGATCTATCGCTATATTTTGTTTTTTAATACCAGCGGCCAATGCCTCATCAACACGTAATTTTAATGATGCAAGCACATCAGATACCACATCTTTATATGATGGGTTGTCCTGCATATTTTGTGGCGTGCCTTGCATATGCATTAAAATAATAGGCACATCTTTTTCACTGGCAAGCTGTAATATCGCTTTGTCGGTTTGCCCTGCTGAAATATCATTAATGATATTAGCTCCCGCATCCAAAGCTGCTTTTGCCACCGTGCTTAAGGTGGTATCAATACTGATCAATACCTCTTCAGAAACTGTTTCTCTAATGGCTTTAATCACAGGCACTACCCGTGCAATCTGCTCTTCTTGCTCAACTGATTGTGATCCAGGCCGCGTAGACTCACCGCCAATATCAATAATATCAACTCCGTCAGCTATCATTGCTTTTGCTTGCTCAACCGCTGCATCAATATCCGTATATTTCCCACCATCAGAAAAACTATCGGGCGTGACATTTAAAATCCCCATGATAAGGGGCTTGCTTATGTTGTTGAACATTAAAAATCCTATCGATTAAAATTACGGAACCAAAAAAAATGCAGCTCCAGGTCCCGCTTTTAGCTGCTACAAAGCAAAAATAACTATCAGTTAATTTTACGGCATTATTTGTTACTGCCACAGCTTAATTCAGTTTAAGATAGCTCATATGGATTTAGCAATAGTACGAAGAATATGATTTTTCCAATGCGGAACGTGAACGTTTTTATCGTCCAGATAGTCAACTTAACATTCCAGTTTTTTTAGACCAAGACATTGAAAACTGGTTTACTGAAAAAGCAAAAGCTTTGGAATTTTCACACACTCTGCACCCTGAGCGGGCATTTGAACAAGTGTGATTTTTAATTTGGATCAGCTTCTATAGTCTGGGTCAATTAGGGCATATGGCATAAATGAGCTGCCCCCTATAGCCAAGAGGTTTGATTGCGTCCGTTTTCCTTTGATTTGTACATCGCCATATCAGCACGCTTTTGAAACGCATCAATGTCATCATCTTTTACTAGTTGAGTCGCGCCTATACTGATTGTAATATGCAGCCTTTCAGAGTTATATATAAGAAAAGATTTTTCAACAGCAGTTCGTATACGCTCTGCAACAATGATAGCAGAATCAATGTTGGTTGCCGGAAAAAGAAAAGCAAATTCTTCACCACCAAGCCGCCCCATCAGATCATTATCTCGAAGTGCCGTCTGGCTGACATTACAAATAAGTTTTAATACCTCATCTCCAATTTGATGGCCGTATGTATCATTAAATGATTTAAAATTATCAACATCCATCATCAATAAAGATAAGGAGTTCTTATATCGGTGAGAGCGCTCCACTTCAAGTTTCAGAGACTTCATAAAAGCCCGCCTGTTGCTGATGCCGACTAGCTCATCGGTTGTTGCCATTTGTTGTAGTTTATTTATATCCAACTCAATACATTCAGCCATTTCATTTAGGCTCTGACTGAGTGAGCCTATTTCATTTTTCACGTTGACTTTGCAACGAGCTTGATAATTGCCCTCAGCAATAATGTGAGCATCGTGCTTTAAAGAAAAAACTGGGGAAATGATCTTCATTCTAACATAATCAGCAATAATAAGCGCCATAAGTGTTGATACGATTATAAGAAAAATGGCATACCATAAATATTGTGTTTGCCTATCTTGAAGAGCCTTGGACTCAGAAGCCATACGGTATTCAACAGTCTCAAGGAATTCCTGAATCGGTTCCATAATAGATGTTTTTTCTTCATTGTATTGAGGACTAAATAACAGCTTGCTTGCAAAAGTTCTATCCGGCTTCCCCTTAACAGTAAAATTACCGTTTCCATCATCAAAGAGGCCTTTCATAGCAGCAAAAGCCTGCCTCTCTAGACGCACAAGTGTGTCTGAACGATTTTGAGCTTTCCGAAGAAGAGAAAACTCCTTCTCTGTAAATCCCATTTCACGCATAAGAGTTTGCAATGGGATTGGCTTACCTAGATGATTTAAGGAAGCATTGTTAGTAGCAAGGGAGGTATACCAGTATGTTGGTGGATATTTCTTTGGTCGTGGGGCTTCTCCATTTCGGATGGCAAGTATTTCAAAATAATACTGTTCATAAATTATGTTACCGGTTGATACATATGTACGAGCCATACGTGTCAGATCATCAGAACTTTGACGCAACTCATTTGCGATATTATAAGATTGCAAATGGTAACCTTCATTTTTAATGGACTGCTTTTCTTGAATATTCATTATATGAAAAACAACAAAGCACCAGAGACTCAATAACATTATAAAGCCGAAAAAGCTAAATTTATTAACGGTGGCAATGTTCATTGAGGGGCTCCTTAATTATTTTAGCCATCCACTTATTGAAAGAAACTTGATTATGTACTTTTTTTCAATAGATGCTTACCGATCCACAGCTGCTCTTTGATGAATTACTTTTAAGATGGGTACATTAGGCCTAAAGAATTAATTCTTCTTTTTTTGTTTACCTCTTGGTGGCCTTTC
>DAOVVZ010000321.1:0-3402 GCA_030636915.1 Methylomarinum sp.
GACCGTCCGACAACCACCAGACATAGTAAATTCCATAACTCTAATAATATCACCTAGATTAAGGGCGCGATCTAAATCTGTAAATCAAAATTTTAGCATACCTGTTAGTAGATACCTCTTTATACCAACTGTTATATATCTCATTACATGCGTTCCATTGTGTGATATTGAAACCTGTCCAATCTTTGGCCGAGGCACAGCAAGCAGACAGGGTTCTGATTATTCTATAATATATCAGATAAATCTAAACTGGTTGAGCAACATATTCCAGGGCAAGCGCATCAAAAACTCGGCCGCAAGCGACCGAGTTTGACAAAGCCTCAGCTGAATTGATTTGAAAACCATTGGTTTTCAATCTTTCCGACTAATGTGCCGGAGGCAAGCCTCCGAGTTTTGCTTCGCGATAAATATCAATTAGAAAAAACCACAGCCTCCCTAAAATCATTACTCAAAGCAACCCAAAATCGCTTCTTCTTCACGCTGCCTTTAGAGCTATCTTTCTTTAAAAAGCTAATAGCCAGTTGACGCATAACTTTAAAATTCTCTGGTGCATAGCCCGTACGGATGCGCGAATCATCTTACCTAAAAACCATGTCAAGCGCCCAATGTAATGAGTTCTCTACACCCTAGTATTTTCGTACCTCATGGGCAAAGTGGTCAACCTCTGTTAATGTACAAAAGTAATGCATTCGATCAATGCTTGAGCGTTAACTGTTCGCTCACTTTCAACCATACCAATGCTTTTAAAGCCTTTCCAACACGTGGCATCAGGCAATGTATCAATATTCATGGCTATGTCACCGTTAAGTGTGGATTTTTAATAGATTTAGTTAGCTCTTAAGCCCTCTCCTGCTGGAGAGGGTTTGGGTGAGGAGAAAATAAACAGCATGTAATTCAATATTTCTTTTTTATCTCTTGATTTATAAGAGAATATTGAAAAAAAGAAATTATTTGATTTCTCCTCACCCCTCCCTCTCGGCAATAGCTCCTGCATTGCTCTACTTACCTACTTCCATGTAGGCATCCAGCAGGAGAGGGCTTTTAGAGCGACTTCAACTTTTACCTGCTAGATAACAATAAGAAACTGATAATCCTTTTTAGCTTACTAAATCAATTTTTCAACACTTAACGGTGACATAGCCAAAATAATTGCGATTGGTATTACTTACTCAGTATCCATAAACCCTAAGCTTTGTAATGCACGTTCACTATTGGCCCAACCTTTTTTCACTTTAACCCAAAGCTGTAAATACACTTTATTACCAATCAGGGTTTCGATATCTTTTCTGGCATCAGAGCCTACTTTTTTAAGCATTTCACCTTGCCTACCAATCACTATATTTTTCTGAGAGCTACGTTCCACCCAAATAACAGCATAAATTTTGGTGACATGATCCAGCTCTTCATACTTTTCAATTTCTACCGTCATTGAATAGGGAAGCTCATCTCCTAATCTTCGCGTTAATTTTTCTCTGACAATTTCTGCTGCCAGAAAACGCTCGGGACGATCGGTAATTTGATCTTCTGGATAAATCAAATCCCCTTCAGGTAACATTTCCATTAAAACATTTTCTAATCTATCTAGATTAGTTCGTTTTAAAGCCGAAATAGGCAACATAGCTTTAAAAGGAAATCTTTTTTGTGCTTCTGCAAAAAAAGTCAAAATCGCATCTTTATCCTTCACTTTATCCACTTTATTAGCGGCTAAAATAACCGGAAGCCCTGCTCTTTCAAGTTTATCAAAGATCACCTCATCATATTCATGCCAAGACAATCCATCAATTAACCAAACAACGATATCAACACCTAATAAAGTGGTATCAGCGGTTTTATTTAAATATCGATTTAAAGCTTTCTTTTCAACTTGGTGCATTCCGGGGGTATCCATATAGATCACCTGCCCTGCATCTGTTGTATTTATACCTAATATTCTATGCCTTGTTGTCTGAGGCTTTCTTGAAGTAATACTTATTTTTTGTCCTAACATATGATTCATTAATGTTGATTTACCAACATTAGGACGACCTATTAACGCGACATAACCACAATTCATTTTTCTTGATTCTTAATTAATTTCAACATTTTTTCCGCTGCGGCTTGTTCAGCCCGTTTCCTGGAAATACCTATAGCAACACAAGGTTCATGACCCAACACTGTACTGCATTTAACACTGAATGTTTGTGCATGAGCAACACCCGTCATTTGTACTAAATCATAAACAGGAAGCTCTATTTTTTTTGCTTGCATCAATTCCTGTAATTGCGTTTTAGGGTCTTTTTGAGAGTTTTTTAAATTTAAGTTACCCAGCTTTTCAGCAAATAAATCAAGTATCCACGCCTGGCAAGCTAATACACCCTGATCTTTTAAAAGAGCACCCATAATAGCCTCTAATGCATCTGACAAAATAGAATCACGTCGATAGCCGCCACTTTTTAACTCACCCGAACCCAAAATCAAGTAATCGCCTAAATTGTGTTCTCTCGCCAATTCTGCCAATGAACCTTGATTAACAAGACTGGCTCTTAATCGGCTTAAATCACCCTCACTGGCATCAGCAAACATTTCATACAGTTTTTGAGCAATCACAAAGCCTAAAATTGAATCGCCTAGATACTCTAACCTCTCATTATTTTTAGCCCCCATGCTTCTATGTGTCAGAGCCGTTATAAAAAGCTGGGGCTGATCAAATGTCAGCCCCAATTTTTTAGCAAGAACTTCTGGCTTTCTTATCACTCTGCCTCACCAGCCTCAAAAGATTCATCAAACTCAACTAACACACTTAAATTACCCATGATTTTCTCAACCCGTTCATAGACAATGGCTACTTTAAGATAATCATCATGCTTAGTAATCGTAATATCTTCATCCGTAACTTTATCTACATAATTCATACCAAAACGCTTATTAAGGCTGCTTATGATTTCATGTTTACTCATGGTTTCAACATCAACCATATTTTCCACAGCAACAAGTGCATTAACAACTTTGCTGTGATTCATATAAATAGGCCCAATTTTTAGCCCTAATAGTACAAAAAAACCGAGTATCGCCAGTATGAAAACAATTGTTATTAAGGTTAAACCTTGTTGTTTTTCTTTAAAAGTCATTCTCTATCCTAAATTAAAGATTAATAATACTTATAGAGTTTAGTCTATTTTAAAATTGTTCCAATTCGATCAAAACCGACACCTTTATATTGCCAATCCCAATTCATCCAGATAAAAAAAGCTCTTCCTACTGGGTTGTCTTCAGTGACAAATCCCCAGTATCGACTATCATTGCTATTGTCTCTGTTATCACCCATCACAAAATACTGCTCTTCAGGGACTATAAAAACACCTTGCACTGTGGACAAGCCATTTTTAATTAAAATGCTATGCTCAACACCCATAAGGTCTTCGA
>DAOVVZ010000408.1:0-2756 GCA_030636915.1 Methylomarinum sp.
CGTACGGCGGGCTGTTTTTTTGAGGAAGTTTATCGATCCGATACCCAGAACAAAGAGCAAATGCTGGATATAGAAAGCTATATCGAATTAATTTTAGGGCTTAAAAATAATATTGGTGGCAATTTCTCACTCGATTCAAGTACTCAGGACTGTGTTGCTGTTTGTAACAGCAGCTGTCCGTTTGGTGAGAAAGTAACCAATTTCCCCGAATTATGTGGCATGACATCCAGTGTATTTGGCGGCATTGCTGCGCGTAACTTTGGTTATGCCAAAGTTGAAATTGCTAAAAGTATCGCGAATCATGATGGTTGCTGTGAAGTTTATGTTCACCTCAACCCAGAAACTGCCAAAAGTAAACAGGGCATTGAGTATCGTGATAACTGGAATAAAGACACGGATAAGAAAGATTTAGATGCTCTACATTCGCGGATAGAAGACAGTATGTTAAAAATCTGGCGAAAACAAAGCAAAAAGCCCGTCAAGAAATCTCAACCCCCTTTAATTATTGCGAATTCTCCAGAGATGAAACAGGTATTGCAATCAATAGAAGTGATTGCGCCAACTTCAGCAACCATATTAATTCAAGGAAAAACAGGCGTTGGAAAAGAGCTGGTAGCGCGCGCCATCCATGCCATGAGTGACCGCTGTAATAAGGCTTTTGTACCTATCAATTGCGGTGCCATTCCTGAAAGTTTAATCGAAAGTGCTTTATTTGGTCACGAGAAAGGCGCTTTTACCGGTGCAATTGAAGTACATCAAGGTTTTTTTGAAAGAGCCGAAGGCGGAACTCTATTTTTGGATGAAGTAGACTCCTTGTCACCAGCAGCCCAGACTCGTTTACTCAGAGTACTACAGGAAGGAGAACTAGAAAGAGTAGGAGGAAAACAAACCATACAAGTAGATTTGCGCATTATTTCTGCGACCAATGTCAGCCTGCAAAACAAAGTAGAACAGGGGCTATTTCGTCATGATTTATACTACCGTATTAATGTAGTGGCACTGGAGATCCCCCCTCTAGTCGAAAGGCATGGTGATTTGCCTGCACTAGTACAATTGATTTTGCAACGGATGAGCAATAAACATAATAAAACGGTAGATTCAGTCAGCAGAGAAGTCATGCAGAAAATTCGGGCGTATCACTGGCCCGGAAATGTTAGAGAACTGGAAAATGTCCTGGAACGTAGCCTATTATTTACCACAAATACTGAAATGACGGAGTTAAAGCTAGAGTTTGATGAATCCAAAATTAATTCTATAGATTGGAAACAACTGAAAGAGCAAGCCATAGCCAATGTGGAACAAGCATTTTTAAAAGATTCATTACAACTGAATCAAGGCAATATTAAAAAAATTGCAGCTAGTATGGAAATATCGACTAGAGCTGTATACAACAAATTAAATAAATATCAGATCAACCCGGACAATTACCGAAATTAAACGCTCCTTTTAAAACAAAAAAAACCGAAAGTCAGCTATGCAACTTTCGGTTTCATTTTTACCACAAAACAACTCTCATCAGAGAGGGGAGATTCAAGCTGTTTTGTTACTTCCTTGTACTATGCATCCCTTGCATAGATCCTTGCTCTTGAGGAGCATATCCAACCTATTTAATTGACTCTAATGCTTGAGTAACCACTTTTTCTGGTAATGGAATATAGCCGTCTTTAATAACCACTTTTTGACCATTTTGAGATAGAACCATTTTTACAAATTCTTGCTCTAGCGGTGCTAAAGGCTTATTAGGTTGCTTGTTTACATAAACATATAAAAAACGAGCTAAAGGATACTTACCTGCAACGGCATTTTCTGGCGTTGCTTCAACAAATGCTTGTCCTGGTTTTTTAGCTAGAGGCACTGCTTTTACCCCCGAAGTCTTATAACCAATACCTGAATAACCAATACCGTTTAGTGAAGAAGTGACCGATTGCACAACAGATGCAGAACCTGGTTGCTCATTTACGTTGCTTTTGTAATCGCCTTTACATAAAGCTTTTTTCTTGAAATAACCGTAGGTACCAGAAACTGAGTTACGCCCATATAACTGGATAGTTTTACCAGCCCATGCACCTTCTAAACCTGCATCACCCCAACTAGCAATATCTGTGTCATTGCCACATTTACGCGTTGAAGACATAATCGCATCAATTTGTGGAATAGTTAAACCTTTGATAGGGTTTTCTTTGTTTACATAAACCGCTAACGCATCAATCGCTACTGGGATAGCTGTTGGCTTATAACCATATTTCTTTTCAAAAGCATCACGTTCTTTATCCTTCATCTTACGACTCATAGGCCCAAGATTTGAAGTCGCTTCTGTTAACGCTGGTGGCGCAGTAGAAGAACCAGCCGCCTGAATTTGAATGTTTACGTTAGGGTAAGTACGTTTGAACTCTTCAGCCCAAAGTGTCATCAAGTTAGCTAATGTATCAGAACCTACACTTGATAAGTTACCAGATACACCACTTGCTTTTTGATATTCAGGAACGCCTGCATCTACTGACTGTACGGCAACTGCTGTACCACTTAAAAAAGTGGCAGAAGCAAAACCTAATGCTGCAACTATTGATTTAATTTTCATATTTATATTCTCAGTCTCAATTAATCTGTGATTATTATGCATTTAGTAAATGACAATCATATGAACAAAATATGACAATTTAGTGACAAGCGTTTTTTATCCTGCAGAAAACTGATCACATTAATCCTTTTTTTTCATCATAGCCGAAGCAAGTGTCATAAGCACGACTATAACCAAC
>DAOVVZ010000175.1:0-4594 GCA_030636915.1 Methylomarinum sp.
CTACCACTGAACTACACCCCAATATTCTTAACTAAAGATTTTCTAAACCCACCTCTTTTTTCTTCATAAACCACATTTTTAAATTTTAAAGCATGTCTTATAAAACTAATAGCGTCTTTATAGTGCTTAGACCGTTCCATCATCTGACTTTTTAACAAATAAGCAGCGATCATATTTGGGTGATTTTTAATAAATCCATCCAGATAATTATCCATTTTTTTTTCTTGCTTTAACAGTGAATAACATTGAGCCATATCAATTAGAGCATCTTTAACCCAAGGAGACTTCTCTAGCAACTCAGCATAAGAAACAACGGCTTTGGCACATTCATTTTTCTTGTAAAGTGCTTTAGCAATTAAATAAGCAGATAACACATCGCCATTTTTATGAGTACTTATTCTTGCAATATATTTATCGACATTGCCCCATTCCTTTTTATTTCCGTACAACTCAACCAATTGAGTCAAAACACTCAATTGAGACGGTAAATATTTCAATGTCCGCTCTAACTGCTCAATAGCATAATCAACATGCTCTTCACGTACCTCTTTACTAACAATATAACTGAGAGCAGCCAAATTCTTCGGACTTATTTTTAAAGCCTCTTTATAGTTAACATAGGCTTTATCTAATTCTCCCTGAATTAGATAAATTGAACCTAGCAAAGATAAAGCTTGATCCATATCAGGCTTTTGCCAAAGTATTGCTTCTACAACCGTCTTTGCATCACTAAATTGATCTGTAGCAAATAAAACTTGAGCCTTAAGTAACTTTGCATTCTGATTAGATGGATTATCCCTTTCTACACTATCTATATATTCCAATGCCTTATCAAATGATTTCCCACTAACTTCTAACTTAGCTAAAATCAAACGCGCTTCATCTCTGGCTTTCTGATCATTCTGGCTGATAATTGAATTTAAAAGTTTCTTTGCTCTACTTAGCTCATTTTTAGATAATAGCCATTTTGAATAAATCGTTAATGATGTAATATTTTCTTTATTATTTTCAACAAAAATATCCAGCTGATTTAAGCTATCCTCACTGTCCACTGAATACAGATAATTAAGCAACGCCAATTCTGTCTCGACGACTCCTTGCTGGCTTTGCTGTAATGACCTTAAAAGTGCCTCGCCTTGCTTTACTTTATTAGCTTTCAAATAGATATTAGCTAAAGCGATCTTAACCTTAATATCATCAGGCCTAAGCTCAACAAGCTTCTCATAATCAGCGACCAGCATGTCAACATCACCTTTCTGAGAATCTAATTGTATTTTCAGCACATACAGGGAAATATTATTTTCATTACTCTTAAGTGCAGGGGTTAGTAGAGCCAATGCCTCATCAAATGCCTTATTTTTCATTAAAACAAGTGTTTTTAATGTGATTGCATCGACATGATCTGCATCTTTCTGCAAAACCTGATCAATTAATTTTAGTGCTTCATCATTATTTTCTTGCCTAAGGAATATAGACGCTTTTAAAGAAAGCACATCTAATTGCTCAGGGTTCTTAGTCAAGAGAATATCGACTTGTTTTAATGCTTCATCTAGCTCATTAAATAGTAAAAAAACTTTACCCAACTTAAGTTGTGCAGCCTCACTATCAGGATCTAGCCGAACTGCTTCAAGCAAATTCTTTCGCATTGCTTTAAATTTTCTATTCTTTTCATCAACAAGCGCTAGATAAAAATATGCTTCAGCAATATTTGGATCTTCTTGAATTGCATTTTTAATCTCTAACTCAGATTTTTTATACTTCTCTTGCTCAAAAAAACTGATTCCTTTTTTTAAATACTCTCCCTTGTTAACTTCTTCATTAGTACAAGCGATAATCACAAGACAAAACACAACTAGCAATTTAATTCTTAAAAATTTTTTATACATAATTGTTCACATTTAAAAAAAGGAATTTTAAAAACCAAAACTCATTCATCTATATTTCTAAGATGAAGTAGATATTGTTAGCAGTACTGTTCATTCAATTCAGCACGATGCTTTTGCGACAAATAATTGCACATCAGCTCTATAGCCAACCAAAATCTAACACCGAACATCTATACACTATTAATTATAGTGTATCATCTCTATCAACCATAGATTTTTATTACGTTAAAATAGCCTACAATGAAAAAAAGCATGGCGAAAACTCGATCATACAAAAAACATCATCTCTAATAACATGAATACAGATAAAACAGTTTTAGTAACGGGTGGCGCTGGTTACATTGGTAGTCACGCCTGCGTGGAATTACTACAATCTGACTACAATGTCATCGTTGTTGACAACCTATCAAACAGTAAAGTTGAATCACTTAACAGAGTCAAAAAAATAACGGGAAAATCTTTAATTTTTTACCCAATTGATATTCGTGATAAAAAAGCTTTAACTGAAGTCTTTAACAAGCATAGTATTTCGGCAGTTATGCATTTTGCTGGCTTAAAAGCAGTTGGTGAATCCTGCGAACAACCGTTAAAATATTATCAAAACAATGTTTATGGCTCGCTAATACTTACCGAAGTTATGACAGAAGCCAAGGTTAAGACTTTAATTTTCAGCTCCTCTGCCACAGTTTATGGCGAACCTGATACCGTGCAATATTCTGAAGATTTACCTGTTTATGGTGCGACCAACCCTTACGGTAAATCAAAAGCAATGATTGAAGGAATCTTAGAGGATTTATCGGCTGCCGATCAACTTGCTAAAGCAGAATCACCCTGGAAAATCATTTTATTGCGTTATTTCAATCCTATTGGTGCTCATAAAAGCGGCCTGATTGGTGAGGATCCTAATGGCATTCCTAATAACTTAGTCCCTTATGTATCCCAAGTTGCCGTAGGCAAATTAAAACAACTATCAATTTTTGGTAATGATTACCCCACTCACGATGGAACGGGAGTAAGAGACTACATACATGTTGTCGACCTGGTAAAAGGTCATACCAAGGCATTACAAGCATTGGAATCGGATAGCTTTGAAGCTGGTGACTGTAAAGCCTATAATTTAGGTGCTGGACGAGGTTATAGTGTACTTGAGATTATCCAGGCTTTTGAAACTATCACTCATAAAAAAATAAATTATACATTTGCAGCTCGACGCGCAGGAGATGTTGCGGAGAATTATGCCAACCCTGCTCTTGCATTAAAAGATCTCGGCTGGCAAACTGAAAGAAACCTGCATGACATGGTTACCGACACCTGGCATTGGCAGACTATAAACCCCCATGGTTACAACGAATAAACCGACTCAAAAGGAATTTTAATGACTCAAAAAATCACCAAGGCTGTTTTTCCTGTTGCCGGCTTAGGCACCCGTTTTCTTCCTGCGACTAAAGCCAGCCCCAAGGAAATGTTACCTATTGTTGATAAGCCTTTAATTCAATATGCGGTTGAAGAAGCAGTTGCCGCTGGTATTGACACCATGATTTTTGTGACTGGCCGAAACAAAATGGCCATCCCCAACCATTTTGATAAAGCTTACGAACTAGAGTGTGAGCTTGAAGCCAAAGGCAAACAAGAAACATTGGAAATCATTCAAAACATTATCCCACCTCATGTTTCTTGTGTTTTCATCAGACAATCAGAAGCATTAGGTTTAGGGCATGCCGTACATTGCGCGAAACCCGTTGTAGGTAATGAGCCTTTTGCCGTGATTCTTGCTGATGACTTAATTCAAGATGCAGATCGTGGCTGCATGGCTCAAATGGTTAATCTTTTTAATGAAAAAAATTGTTCTATTCTTGGTGTAGAGCGAGTTGATCCATCTGAAACAGACAAATATGGCGTAGTTAAAACCAGCGAACAATCAGGGTCTTCCGCTAAAATTGATATTATTGTCGAAAAACCAAAACCTGAAGAAGCTCCTTCCAACCTTGCTGTTGTTGGTCGCTACATATTAACCCCAGCCATTTTCAAGAAAATAGAAAATACAGGGAAAGGTGCTGGAGGTGAGATTCAACTAACTGATGCTATTGCAGATTTACTACAGGATGAAACGGCTTTAGCTTATGAATTTGAAGGCATCAGATATGATTGCGGCTCTAAGCTTGGTTTCTTAATTGCTACTGTTGAACACGGCTTACTACACAAAGAACTAAAGGACGACTTTATGGACTATTTAAAAGACTTAGCCGCAAAAAATACAAACTAATGCTAAATATTAATAATTCAGTCACCAGTTGAGCACACTTCACTCTGCTCAACCAATTCAATCAGATTACCTATGAAGCACCCTATTGTTATTATTGGTATTGGCGAACTAGCCGGTGTTTTTGCACGCGGATTTCTTCGCTGTGGCTACCCAGTTTATCCAATTACCCGAAAGATGGATTTACTAAAAGAGTGCGAGCAAATCCCATCACCAGAACTTATACTCATCACCGTACAAGAAAATGAACTCAAAGCCATTTTAGAAAAATCACCACCGACATGGCACAAAAAAATCAGCTTAGTACAAAATGAATTATTGCCCCGTGACTGGGAAAGACATCAATTAAAAAACCCGACAGTTACTGTCGTTTGGTTTGAAAAGAAACCGAATATAGAGCTGACCAATATCCTCTACTCACCAAGTTATGGCTCCAACGCCCCGTTAA
>DAOVVZ010000217.1:0-4185 GCA_030636915.1 Methylomarinum sp.
ATATGAAATATTCTGTGGGTCTTTCAGGTGAGTGGTTATCACCTTTTGGTGCTTTAGCTGTAAGTTTTGCATTACCTATGAATGCGGATGATAATGATGAGACACAGAGCTTCCAGTTTTCTTTTGGTTCTGGGTTTTAGGGTATACTTCGCACGGCCACGATTGCGGATTTCTAACGGCTGATTTTATGCCGATAGCTGCGTTGCTGAAATAGTTGCATAGCTTGCTATGCGCCTGTTTCAGCGTTTTGCTCTCGACAAAAAACAACTCGCTCTAAATTCCTCAACCGTAACCGCGCGAAGCAGAGTTTAAAATGCAATAGGTTTTGGGGTGATGGAGTTTAACTTATTACCAAATTAACTTATAATTCATTTTGTTTAGAGTTATTTCATGCAGTGTCTAAAGCGATTGGCTTGAACTGCTGTTTAAAAAATTGTTAGAGATGGATTTATCAATGAAAAAAAGAATTTCTTTGTTTTTAATGCTTTTATTGCTTGCTAACGTAAGTTATGCAGAATTAAAGATTGGTGTGGTAAATGTTGCCAGAGTACTTGAAAAAGCACCCCAAGCAGAAAAAGCACAAAAACGTATGGAAAAAGAGTTTTCGCCTAGAAAGAAACACTTGGATGCTCAGGTAAAAGAAATTAAGAAACTTGATGAAAAGTTGGCGAGAGATGCTTCTGTTATGGGTGAATCTGAGCGTCGTAAACTTGAACGCGATATTCTTGCTAAGAAAAGAGAAGCGAAAAGAACACAGCAGGAAATCAGCGAAGACTTTAATATGCGTCGTAATGAAGAGTTAGGTAAATTACAACGTCGTATTCTTGAAGCAGTTAGAGCATTGGCAAAAGATGAGAAATATGATTTGTTACTAACAGATGGCGTTATCTACAATAGCCAGCAAATTGATGTGACAGAGCAAGTACAGAAAAAATTATCTTCTTTGTCAGATTAAAGATATCTTTGTTGCTATTAGATTGATCAAGCTACTTTATTTAATCTAATAGCAGCACTTTATAACTACATTACATATAAAAATATGACCGAGCAATTAGATATATTGCAAATCCAAAAGCTTTTACCTCATAGATATCCTTTTTTATTGGTTGATAAAGTGCTTGAATGTGAAGCCAATGTTCGCTTGAAAGCGATAAAGAATGTGACTTTTAACGAACCTTTCTTTCAAGGACATTTTCCAACAAACCCTGTTTTTCCTGGTGTTTTGATGCTTGAAGCTTTGGCTCAGGCTACGGCTTTGTTAACCGCACAGTCAGATAATGAATTTGGAGAGGGAACAACATATTATTTGGCGGGTATAGATAAAGCACGGTTTAGACGTCAGGTTGGGCCTGGTGATCAGTTAACATTAAATGTGGATTTTGTTAAAAGTAGGCGCCATATCTGGTCTTTCGAATGCAGGGTAGAAGTTGATGGTGAATTGGCGGCCAGTGCAAATATTATGTGTGCAGCAGTGGTAGGTTAAGTTGATAGATCCTAAAGCAATTGTAGATTTGAGTGCGGAAATAGCCGATGATGTGGAAATTGGTCCTTTTTCTATTATAGGGGCTGATGTACAAATTGATTCAGGTACTGTTATTGGCCCTCATGTTGTTATTAAAGCGTCTACGGCAATAGGTAAAGATAATCATATATATCAATTTACTTCGATAGGTGAGGATCCGCAGGATAAAAAATATGCGGATGAGAATACTCGCCTAGAGATTGGTGATAGAAATATTATCCGTGAGTTTTCTACCATGCATAGAGGCACCTTGCAGGATCATGGTTTAACTTTAATAGGTAGTGATAACTTATTTATGGCTTATACCCATGTTGCTCATGATTGCATTGTGGGAGATCAAGTCATTATGGCTAATGGAGCTTCTATTGCAGGCCATGTCCACTTAGGTGATCATGCGATTTTAGGTGGCTTTACATTGGTTCATCAATTTACTCAGATTGGTGCGTATAGTTTTTCTGCTATGGGTAGTGCAATTACCCAAGATATCCCGCCTTTTGTGATGGTTGGCGGAAGACCAACACGTCCACATGGCATTAATTCTGTCGGGATGGAGCGAAATGGCATTTCACCTGAAGTGGTAAGACAAATCAGAAAAGCCTATAAAATTTTGTATAAAAATAATTTATTGCTGGATGATGCCATAGAAGAAATGGAAGATTTGGCGGGGGAAAGTAAGGAGTTGTCTGATATGGTGAGCTTTTTGCGTAATGTCAGCAGAGGTATTTTGCGATAGAAACTCGAATCATTGCTGGTATTGATGAGGTAGGGCGGGGCTGTATTGCTGGGGCTGTGGTTGCGGCTGTGGTTATTCTGGATCCAGATAACCCGATTGAAGGTTTGACTGATTCAAAAAAACTGAGTGATAAAAAACGACATCTTTATGCTAGTCTAATCAAAGAAAAAGCCCGTGCCTGGGCTATCGGTCGAGCTGAACCCTGCGAAATAGATCAGGTTAACATTTTGCAAGCGACCTTGTTGGCAATGAGTCGTGCTTTTTCTCAGCTTGAATTAACACCTGACTGGGTTAAGGTAGATGGTACTTTTTATCCAGATATTCCAGTAACTGGTGAAACAATTGTCCAAGGTGATCTTAAGGTCGCTGAAATTTCAGCCGCTTCTATTTTGGCTAAGGTCGCCAGAGATGATGAAATGAGTACTTTGGATGTGCTTTATCCTGGGTATGATTTTGCTAAACATAAAGGTTACCCAACAAAACTCCATCTGCAGCAGTTACGCAGTCTAGGCGTAACGGCACAGCATAGACAATCATTTGCACCTGTACGAAAACTTCTGGGATAACCCCGCTGTCCTCTGCTGTAACCTTTCATCTCCAATAGCTGACTATAAAAAAATCTGCTATACAACTTTAAAGAACCTGTATGAAACCTGAGTTTGTCCATTTACGCGTTCATTCTGAATTCTCATTAGTCGATGGAATTGTCAAAATAAAACCTTTTGTAAAGCGTCTGGCAGATTTTAATATGCCTGCAGTTGCTTTAACTGAGCAGTCCAATCTCTTCTCTTTAGTTAAATTTTATCGCGCTACCCAAGCGCAAGGTATTAAAGCGATTGTTGGTGCAGATGTTTGTGTTTTTAATTCTGAAGAACCTACCAGACCTTTTCGGTTGACCTTATTGGCCAGCGATCGACAAGGTTACACTGTTCTTACCGAACTTGTTTCCAAAGCATACCAAGAAGGTCAGCATCAAGGGGTTCCTATGCTGCAAAAACAGTGGATAGAAGATAATCATCAAGGCTTAATTGCTTTGTCGGGTGCAATGGAGGGCGATGTCGGGTGTGCACTATTAGCAGAGGATGAGGTGTTAGCTGAGCAGTGTGCTTTATATTGGGCCTCTGTTTTTGATCAACGATTTTATTTTGAAATACAGCGTGTAGGAAAACAGGATGAAGAAAGCTATATTCATTCAGTTGTTGACCTCGCTTTAAAGCTTGATTTACCAGTGGTTGCAACCAATGATGTTCGGTTTATAGATCAATCAGATTTTGATTCGCACGAAGTACGGGTGTGTATTAATCAGGGGCGAGTATTAGATGATAACCGACGCCCAAAAGACTATACCAATCAACAATATCTTCGTAGCACGGAAGAAATGCAGGAATTGTTTTCAGATATTCCCGAAGCCTTAGAAAATACCATAGAAATTGCCAAGCGCTGTAATGTCGAGCTTACTCTGGGTAAAAATTATTTACCTGATTTCCCTGTGCCGGAAGGGATGACTTTAGATGAATTTTTTATAGATGCATCTCGTAAGGGTCTGGAAGAGCGGTTGCTTCAGTACCCTGCGACAGGTAATGGAACTGATGAGGAAAACCGGAAAGTCTATTTAGAAAGACTGGAGGTTGAACTAGGGGTGATTACTCAAATGGGTTTCCCTGGTTATTTTATGATTGTTGCCGACTTTATTCAATGGGCAAAGAATAAATTAATTCCTGTTGGGCCGGGGCGAGGCTCGGGGGCCGGTTCATTGGTAGCTTATGTGCTTAAAATTACCGATTTAGACCCTATTGAATTTGATTTGTTATTTGAACGGTTTTTAAACCCAGAAAGGGTCTCTATGCCGGATTTCGATATCGACTTTTGTATGGATAGACGGGATGAGGTGATTGATTATGTCTCTCGATATTACGGTCGTGAGCATGTA
>DAOVVZ010000363.1:0-3061 GCA_030636915.1 Methylomarinum sp.
ATACCAATCATTAAACCTTTATTTCTAACATTAAGAACTGCTGGGTTGTTATTGATTTTGTTGATTAAACGGTCACATAACTGGCGGCCTTTCGCTTCAACTTGTTCGATGATATTATCTTCATCAAGTACAGCCAATACAGCGAGTGCAGCGCTACAAGCTAATGGGTTGCCACCAAATGTAGAACCATGTTTACCTGCTGTGAGCAATGATGCGGCTTTACCGCGGGCAAGACAAGCACCAATAGGCACGCCATTACCTAAAGCTTTTGCCATAGTGCAAACATCGGGCAAAATGTCGTTGTGTTGATAGGCAAGAAACTGTCCAGTACGACCAACCCCCGTTTGAATCTCATCCAGCATCATTAATAAATCATGTTGATCACATAATGCACGTATCTGGTTAAGATAATCAGCAGCAGGGATGTTTACGCCGCCTTCGCCTTGTATAGGCTCAACAAATATTGCAACAATATTGCTGTTTTGCTCTAACGCAGTTTTGATTGCGTTAATATCATTAAATGGGATATGTAAAAAGCCCTCAAGCAATGGGGCAAAACCTTCTTGAACCTTTTTATTTCCCGTTGCGCTTAATGTTGCCATGGTGCGACCGTGAAAACTTTTTTCCATCACCAGCACACAGGGCTTATCAATACCTTGTTGATGACCGTATAAACGCGCAATTTTTAAAGCAGCTTCATTCGCTTCGGCACCTGAATTACTAAAGAACACATTATCCATACCGCTTTTAGTGATTAATTGATCAGCTAGTGTTTCTTGTGTGGCGATTGCGTATAAATTTGAAGTATGTATGAGTTTTTCACTCTGCTGACAAATAGCTTGATGAACGGCAGGGTGCGCATGCCCTAGGTTGCAGACAGCGATACCTGATAACGCATCAAGATAACGGGTATTATTTTGATCCCACAGCCAAACCCCGGCACCCCGTTCAAAGGTGATAGGTAAACGTCCGTATGTAGGCATAATATGACTAGTCATAATTTTATGGGTAAGTGTATATTGCAGAGCTTTAAGGGCACCTCTATTAATTCATGACTGGCATCTATACACTTAAAATATTCGATAACTTCGTTAAAAACCTTGTTAATAGCTTGCTATTAACTGCGTTTTTCGCCTTGTTCTCAAAGATTTTAAGCGCATATCTGATCAGACAGAATTAATAGAGGTGCCCTAAAGATACTGCGAAAAACCGTTTATTATATCGGTAACATGATTTCAGGCAAGAAATGTTTTGATATTTGCTTTTTATATTGATTAAAAGTTGATAAAATTACTGGGTTTTTATTGTATTGAGAATTAAGTGATGGATGTTATAGAAAGAATTAAAGACCAGTTAGGAAGCCATGATGTTGTTTTATACATGAAAGGCTCTCCTGATTTCCCTCAATGTGGCTTTTCTTCTCAAGCCGTGCAGGTATTAAAAGCATGTGATACACAATTTATGTATATTAATATTTTTGAAGACCAAGAAGTGAGAGAAGCACTTAAAGAGTATTCAAATTGGCCTACATATCCTCAACTTTATATTAAAGGTGAATTAGTTGGTGGTTGTGACATCATCCTTGATCTTCATAGCAAGGGTGAGTTAGAAGGGATGTTAAAGCAGGCATAAGGTTAAAGGTTAAAAGAGCGGAACGCGTGCTCTTTTAACCTTGTTCCTTTAACCTTTAACCTGCTCTTTTTCTTCAAGTTCTTTCCAGCGATTTACAATCATGCAAAATAGTTTTGCTGTTTGTTCTGCATCATAAAGCGCTGAATGCGCCTTATCATTATCCCATTCTAATTCAGCGGCCTTAGCAACCTTTGCTAATACCGTTTGACCATATGCCAAACCGCCTAATGTCGCTGTATCAAAGCTACTAAAAGGGTGGAAAGGGCTGCGCTTTATTTTTGTTCTCTCAATTGCTGCATTTAAAAAAGCAATATCAAAAGCTGGGTTATGCCCCACTAAAATAGCTCGCGTACATTCATTACGTTTAACAGCAGTCTTTATCGGTTTAAACAGTTTTGCTAACGCTTCTTTTTCATTTATCGCCATACGAAAGGGATGATAAGGGTCTATACCAGTAAACTTTAAAGCGGCATCATCAAGCTCAGATCCTTCAAATGGGTTGATATTACAGGCGTGAGTTTCTGTTAATTGCAACAAACCATTTTTATCTGGTTCCACAATAACAGCGGCTATTTCCAATAAAGGGTTCTTTTTTGCATTAAAGCCTGCTGTTTCAATATCGATAATAACAGGGAGGTAACCCCTAAAGCGGTTTCCTAGGGGGTGGGCACTTATTTCCATTTGTGTTGTCGCTGCAAGATAAGGTTTATACTATGTTTATGAGCCTTAATTCTATATCATCCAGCATAATGATTTTTTTTAATTTCTACGATTACTTAAATTAAGGAATCTCTGATTAAATCTGGGCGAAGTAAATCATATTCAGAATATTGAGTTCAAAGCTACCGCGTCCTGCTCTCAACCAAGCTACATGGATGTGGTGAATGGAGATAATACAGGAGGTAGAGCAACGCATGGAGCTGTATCGAGGCAGTGAAACAGGATAAAAAGGTTATAGAACTTTAGCGGTTCTTACGCTCTAGCACAAGTCGGTTCATAGGGCTCATCTTTAAATAATGTTTATCTCACGCCATTTGAGGAAGAATAATGCAAAGCAAAAAAAACAGCTTATTTGTTGGACTCCTTTTACCGGTGTTACTAAGTGGTTGTGCAATCACTCAAGCACCTAACCCTATAGATCCATGGGAAAATTGGAATAGAAAAGTACAGTATTTTAATGATGAGGTCGATGAATATGCAATGATCCCCGTTGCTAAAGCTTATCGATGGATTACTCCAGTGATTATTGATGGTGCTATTAGTAGGGTTTTTAGTAATATTGATGATATTGGAGTCACTATTAATACTTTCTTACAAGGAAAGTTTTTACAATCAGGGCTAGATGCCTCTCGTTTTATTGTTAACTCAACTGCGGGAGTTGCTGGAATTATTGATGTTGCTTCAATGATAGGTCTACTTAAACACAAAG
>DAOVVZ010000219.1:0-4176 GCA_030636915.1 Methylomarinum sp.
AAGGTTACGAACTTCGGTGGCCACAACCGAAAAACCTGCACCATGTGACCCTGCTCGAGCAGCTTCAATCGAGGCATTGAGTGATAGTATATTGGTTTGATAAGCAATATCTTCAATAAGGGTGATTTTTTTAGCAATTTCTTCCATTGCTGTGACAGTTTTATTTACCGCTTCAGCCCCCTCAGTTGCTGACTCAGCCGCATAAAGAGCGATTTTTTCTGTCGATTTGGCATTCTCATGATTTTGTTCTACCGTGGCACTCAATTGTTCAATTGAAGCACTGGTTTGCTCAATACTGGCAGCCTGTTCACAGGTGCTTTGACTTAGAGACTGAGAGGTGGTTTTGACTTCTTCTGAAGCCTGAGATATTTGTTTAGAGCTTGAAGTGATAGTAGTAACAACATTTATTAATTGTTTCTGCATACTGAGCATAGCTGAAAAAATACCAACAGCTTGTTTCCCATCAGTCTTATTCTTTTGATTTAACTGGCCTTGGGCAATTTTATCGGCCATTTCTCTGACTTGTGCTGGCTCTCCGCCCAATTGGTTGGAAATATCCTTGCGTAATACAATAAATAATAGTGTAGATAAGCCGATAACAAAACATACCAAAATACTATCATTGGTTAAACTTTTCCAGGCTGTTTGCTTTAGTTTTATAGCGCTCTTATTGGAATCATCAGCAATAAAGTCTTCAACATTTTTTAATAAATTTATTTTACCAGTTTGCATTTTAAACCAATGCCCCGCATCAACAGAAAACTCTCCCTTTGTCCCTTGTTTTAAAGCAACAGTACGCATTTTTTCTGTTTCATTAATAAATTGCCCACTCATGGTTTTCTTGTAATAGCTTTCAAAATCACTTGTAGCAAAGGCTAAAAACACATCGGTATAGGTGTTTTGTACAGCAATGAGTGTAATTAGTTTCTCAAACATTGCTGGGCCAAACTTATCCTGAGCAAAAGTATTAGCAAGTACCGCTCGTTCAATACCAGCTCGTTCCTTGCCTTTAATGAAATTGGCATAGGCAGCAAGCTTAGAACTCATATCCACATCAGAACTCAATTGAGGTAATTGAGAGATTATCTTTAGAAATTGCGCATTAATATTTGAATAAAAGCCAATGGCTTTTTTTGCAGAGATGTTTAATTTGGTAACACCTGTACGAATTTCATTACGCTTTTCAATGTTACTCATTACCTCATTTAAACTAGTCGCAATATTTGCTGATTCGGCAACTGAAGAGCTTTGTAGATAAACATTTAATGCAGACAATTTTTCATCACTTAATTTTCGCTGTTTAATAATTTCTTGCTGAAACTTTTTTCCTTTGCTGCCAAGGTATCCAGCCGACATGCCACGCTCTTTTTGAAATTCATGTACCAGTGTGCTGGCATGAACAGAAAACTCTGAGAGAACAATTATTTTTTCTGCTGCTTTGATGTTTTCATACTGTTTAGTAATAGAGTCAACAGCCAAAAACACTAGACCAAAGAGAGGGACTAAGGCCATAGTGGCTATCTTATAGTTAAATTTAATATTTTGTAATGAAGGCATTTACATAAACTCCTGATCAATACACTAAATATCACATCAGCATATTAGTGTTAAAAAATTAAATTAGTTTCTGTCAGGATCTTAGGCAATGATTAGTCACACTGTTCCAAAAGATCACTCATTTCCCAATCGTTGCTCGTATCCATTTAAGTCAATGCAGCTGAATTTACTGCTATTGACTTAATAAATTATGCAAACTAGGTTTCGGGCGTCTGCGTATTTTTCTGAAATTGTGAGACTTGTTCTAATTGAGATAACTCTTCAATCGATAGTACCCTGTTAATAGCAAGCAAAATAATAAAATCATCATCGACCCGCCCCATCGCCTGGATAAATTCCGTTCTAATATCGGTACCAAAATCAGGCGCAGGCTGGATGTTTTCTGCTGCAATTTCTAGAATCTCCTTCACTTCATCAACTAGCATGCCTATTAATTGGACGCTGTCTGGGAGTTCAATTTCTACCAAGACTATACAGCTACGTTTGCTGATTTCTGTACAACCATGACCTAGCCTTGCAGACAGGTCAACAACGGGTACAACATTACCTCTTAAATTGATGACACCATGAATATAGTCAGGTGTCATCGGTACACGGGTAACACTACTTATTTCAATAATTTCTTTAACATCTAAAATACTAATGGCAAAACTTTCCTGTCCTACCAAAAACGTTAGATATTGCCCAGGTTGATCCTGAGTGGCCAGAAGAGTATTGGTCGAGTTAAGTGATGATATTAATTCATTCATAAGAAACTCCAGAGTTTAGAAACGCTCAAAATCTTGATCATTAAATTCTGGGGAAGCATCGCTTCTAACCGGACTAGCAGGTTGAGTAGCATTTGAATCATTTGATCTATTGCGTGGTGGTGTTCTTCTAGGTGACTGTTGTAACGGTTGTGACTCTTCATCCAGAACAAAAAAGGCAACAGCTTGTTGTAGTTGTTCTGCTTGAGCGCTCAATTCTTCAGAGGTCGCAGCTAATTCTTCAGAAGCAGCCGCATTTTGTTGAGTTGCTTTATCTAACTGCATCATAGAGTCATTGATTTGTCCGATACCACTAGACTGTTCCTCTGAGGCAGCACTGATTTCCTGAACTAAATCAGATGTTTTAATGATGTCGGGGATGACGTTGGTAATAAGAACCCCTGCTTTTTCAGCAATATCAACACTATTAGTTGCGAGTTCATTTATTTCTTCAGCTGTCACACGACTACTTTCAGCTAGTTTTCGAACTTCTGCGGCAACTACTGCAAAACCTTTACCGTGTTCACCAGCCGATGCGGCTTCAATAGCAGCGTTAAGTGACAAGAGGTTGGTTTTGTAGGCAATATCTTCAATAAGACCAATTTTCTTGGCGATATGCTTCATTGCAGAAACGGTTTCATTAACCGCTTTTCCGCCTTCATCAGCCTCACCGGCAGATTTTGATGCCATTTGTTCAGTTACACGGGCATTTTCTGTGTTTTGTTGTACAGATGCATTTAGCTGTTCAACTGCGCTGGTAGTTTCTTCAACCCCCGAGGCCTGTTCAGTTGCTCCCTGGCTAATAGTTTGGGCTGTGGCACTAACTTCCTGAGAAGCACTCGCTAGATTGTCAGCACCACTACGAACATCGCCAATCACATCGCGCATTTTTTTAATATACAAAATCATGGCTGTTTCTAATTGACCTATTTCATCTTTTGATACCGAGCCTTGATTGTGACTATCTTGAAGGTTACCTTCTGCTATTTTTTGAATAAAGCTCAATAAACTTGCTAAGCGTCGGTTGACAGATAAAATAAATAACAGACCAAAGATTATGGCAATAACGATACTGATAGCTAAGAAAGTCCAGGTCGCAGTGATTGCTTCTTCTTGAGCTATTAGTGATTGTTTGGCATCATCTTGCAATAATTTTTGCTGATTTTTAGACATTGATTTTAATATGCCAACTAATTCAGCACCAACAGGTGCCGCTTTGGTTCCCAACCAATAATTAGCAAGATTCCAGTCTTTTTCTCCGCGTAGCTTGAACATTTTGGGTGGAATGGGTAAAAATGTGGTTCTAGCCTTATCCAATGCATTGAAAGCTTTGCTCTGCTGTTCACCCAATAAACTTTTATTGTTTTTTAGATCCTGATAACGATGAATATTCTTAGCCCAGAGCACATCAAATTTTTGTTTAAATTTTTCATCACCCGACAGTAAATAAGCTCTGATATTCGCAAGGCCTAAACCAATGGTACCTCGAACATCAGCCATGATACCAAGAAGTTTTTTGCGCTCTTTTGTCGCCGGCAATGTGCCTTCTAAGTCAATCATAGCGGTAATGCTTTTTACCATGATCGCCGCTTGTGGAGCTGCTTCATCAAAAAGAATTTTGATTGCTGGAACATTACCTCTCGTTTGTGCAATATCTTCAATTTCTTGTTGAGCTTGTTTAAACTTGGGTAATAATTCATTTATACGCTCTAAACGCGCAATATTTTCAGGATTAGTCCAGGTTTTAGCTTTTTCTTTCATCAATGCCTGAGCCTGTTCAATATCCTGGCTCCATACTTTTTGACGTTCGTCACGAAACTTTTCTTTTCCCAGCAACATCCAGCCTCTTAATGCAGCAAGAGCCTGGTTCATG
>DAOVVZ010000387.1:0-2911 GCA_030636915.1 Methylomarinum sp.
CAACATGTTCAGCTTGCCACAATGCTAAAGGACTTTTTCGTGTTGCTATGCGAATTATTCTTTTTGCCAAAACAAATCCCAATTATTCTTAAAACCAAAAGGGCTTATTGTAATCTTATTTACATTTAAAATCTTTGCCTCTACTCTGACAAAAGCCATGTTTTAATAAAAAAAATAAAACCTCATTTCGATAAAATCTGTCTCATCATTGGATTTACACTCATAACCAATGGCTTTAGTTGTATAATTTATCTCTTTCAGATCCCTACAAATAAGATAAAAATGGCTACAGTTAATACCGACAAGCTTTCCAGCGCCCGCTTCGCTCAAGCAACCGATGCTTTTGTTGAAATTTTTACCGCATCAGTCGATTTTGACCAACGAATGGCTCAGCAAGACATTGAAGGCTCTCTGGCACATGCAAAAATGTTATGCAAAATAGGTATTCTGACCGATACTGAGCGTGATGACATTATTAAAGGCTTGGGCATTATTTCCCAAGAGATTGAAAAAGGTGAGTTTAAGTGGTCGGTGCAACAAGAAGATGTTCACATGAACATCGAAGCCAGACTGACTGATTTAATTGGTATTGCAGGAAAAAAGCTGCATACCGGTCGCTCTAGAAATGATCAAGTTGCCACAGATATCCGTCTGTATTTACGCAATGAAATTGAAAATATTGATCAGCAATTAACCCGCCTACAACAGGGTATTTTAGATTTGGCAGAAAAAGAAGCAGACACCATCATGCCTGGCTTCACACATTTACAAGTGGCTCAACCAGTCACCTTCGGACATCATTTAATGGCTTGGTACGAAATGCTTTGCCGTGACAAAGAACGCCTGCAAGATTGCTGTAAACGTATTAATGTAATGCCTTTGGGTTCTGCCGCTTTAGCTGGAACTAGCTACCCCATTGACCGTCACATGACAGCTGAGTTATTAGGCTTTTCACGTCCATCTAATAATTCATTAGATTCAGTCAGCGATAGAGATTTTGCTATCGAATTTACTGCGGCTGGCAGTTTAATCATGATGCATTTATCTCGCTTTTCTGAGGAACTGGTTTTATGGGCAAGCGCACAATTTAACTTTATTGATATACCTGATGCATTCTGTACAGGATCTTCCATCATGCCTCAAAAGAAAAACCCTGATGTACCTGAATTAGTTCGCGGAAAATCAGGACGTGTCACAGGACATCTAGTGTCTTTATTAATGCTAATGAAAGGTCAACCACTGGCATACAACAAAGACAATCAAGAAGATAAAGAACCCCTTTTTGATACCGCCGATACATTAATCAATTCATTACGTGCTTTTGCCGACATGGTGCCTCATATCACCGCTAAAAAAGACAATATGTACAATGCCGCTAAACAAGGCTTTGCCACAGCAACCGACCTGGCGGATTATTTAGTGCGTAAAGGTATGGCATTTCGTGATGCCCATGAAGTTGTTGGTTTAGCCGTACGCTTAGGTGTAGAAACTAATAGAGATTTGTCTGATATATCACTAGAAGAATTACAACAGTTTTCAGCAGAAATTACCGCAGATGTGTTTGATATCTTAAAACTGGAAGGCTCGGTTGCAGCAAGAAAACATATAGGAGGCACTGCACCAGATACGGTTAGGGCAGCTATTACTTCAGCTAGAGAGCAGTTAAGCTAAGATATTTCTTGCAAGTGAGGCTGCAGCCTCACTTGCAAATGTTTAAATACCTTTTTATATCATCACGACTAGGACTGCGCTCCTACAATATTTTCAATAGACTTATGCTTATTACAACAGTCGACTTTCTTCGTCACGGTGAAGTGGCTGGAGGTAATTATTACAGAGGTATCACTAACGACCCACTAAGCAATCTAGGCTGGGAACAAATGAAATACGCTGTTAATAATCGAAACTGGGATCAGATTATTAGCTCCCCTCTCAATCGTTGCCTGGATTTTGCTCAATACATGAGTTCACAAACCAACACACCACTTTTCACCGAACCTGACTGGCAAGAAATTAACTTTGGAGATTGGGAAAAAAAGACGGCTGATCAAATAAATCCCGAGGCGTTAATGCGCTTTTACCAAGATCCAATTAATATCGCACCAGAAAATGGTGAAAGTTATCATTCACTGCTTTATAGGGTAAGTAATGCGTGGGAAAGCCTGATCAAAACCCATCCTAACCAGCATATTTTGGTGGTGACCCATGCAGGGGTTATTCGCTGTCTGTTTAACCTCTTACTCAAACTACCTGCAAACCAACTATTTCATATTCAAGTCGATCATTCCAGCTTAACGCGCTTTCAATGTTTTCACGATAGCCCAGATGACTTTATCACACTCAAATTTCACAATTTAACCCAGCCTGATCTATACTCAGTTAGGAGGGAGGATTGAATCATCGTTCATTAATAAACCTTAGAGTATTGCAAGTGACCCAAACAAGAAACCATCCTCCCATACACTTAGGCTCCCCCGGTGAGGATATCAGCAAAAAAGACCTTCACTCGATCATTCAGCGCTTTAAAAACCTAAACCAATTACGTCAGCAACGTATTCAGGGGGTTCTACAGAGCCGTCAACAAACTTTCTTACACATACTTCCTTTAATATTTCACCGTAACCATCCCTTATTGCCTGGTTTTATATCGTCTGAAACGCCTGCCGGAATCCCTGACTACACACCAAACAAACAAAGCATTAATGCTGCCAAACAATTCTCAAAAAGCTTTGCTTACAAACGCAGAGCATTATTAAGACACCCTATTCAAGGTATCTTTTTGATGGGTAGCGTTAGTAGCGTCGTTTTTTCTAAAGCCAGTGATATGGATATATGGCTATGTCACCAACCGGACCTTTCACCTTCAGAAATTAAGGAACTGCAACAAAAAGCGACGGCAATTGAAAAGTGG
>DAOVVZ010000119.1:0-5491 GCA_030636915.1 Methylomarinum sp.
GGTCTGTGTAGCTCAATTTTTGGAAAGTTTTCGGCTTTAAAACCTTCGACTAAAATTAAATCCAATTCAGACTGCTCAAATGCAAGTAATTGATCATCTAAGCGAGGCTCTTTAATCTCATTAAACTCAGTGATAATGGCGCGTCTATGGCTTGAAACCAGCATAATGGGGGTTGCGCCGGCTTCTCTTAGTCGGTAACTGTCTTTACCTGGCTTATCAATCTTAAAATTATGATGGCTGTGTTTGATCAGTCCAACGCGGACTCCCTGATTTTTCAATAAAGGGATAAGTTGTTCTAGTAAGGTGGTTTTTCCTGTTCCACTGACAGCAGCAAAGCCTAAAATAGGTACTTGTGCATTTTTCATGAAAAATAGTCCGCTTGAGTCGAGATGAATCTTATTCTAAGGTATTATTTAATTATAAAACACTGATGACTTGCTGAAGGAGCTTTCATTGATCAGAGTATATTTAGTTGTAGTGCTTATTATTGTGGCATTTTTTGTATTACGTAAGTTTTTAAAAACACCCCCTGAGGTTGTATCTGATTTGATAACGAAAGTTGGGCTGGCTTTATTTCTTGTGCTGATTGTTTTTTTTGCTGCAACGGGCAGGTTAAATTGGTTGTTTGCTCTGGTGGGTGTTTTTGTTGCTTTTGCCGCAAGAATGCTACCTTATGTCATGCGATATGTGCCGCAACTGCATGGTTTGTGGATGGCATTTAAAAAAAACAAAAACCAGTCATCTAATACTAATAAACCGTCAAATTACAAAGGGACTATGACCAAAAAAGAAGCGGCTGAAGTTTTAGGTATTAACTTAACGGCATCAGAAGCAGAAATCATCATGGCACATAAGAAATTAATGCAAAAAATGCATCCTGATAGAGGCGGCAGTGATTATCTGGCTGCCAAGATCAATCAAGCTAAAGCTGCCTTGTTAAATAAATGAAACTTAGTGATAGGAATGACTAAATCCAGGCAGTGCGCAGGATTTATGCTGATCTCTTTTAATTGCGTGTGGTATTGCAAGCTAAGCGTGTTTGTACGTCGGGTTATGCTTCACCGCGTGAAGTATTTTCCTTTATTGCTAATGGTTTTTTATATTTCGGGTTGTGCGGTAAGTCATAATTATGCCCCAGTGAGACCTTATTATAGGGATTTAATCAATGGTCAAAAATATTATGTAGTAAAGAAAGGCGATACATTATATGCCATAGGTTATCGGTCAGGGCACGGCTATAAACGACTATCGCAGTGGAATAATATTAAGCGACCTTATGCGTTGCGGATTGGACAAAAAATAAAATTATTTAAGCCTAAACAAAAGCTTAGAAGGGCCGTTAAAGCTAAAAAGAGAATAGTAAAGAAAATTAAAAAGAGAAATACGTCACAAAAAACTTCAACAATTTCAACTAATAAGAAAAAGATGTTAAAGTTGTACTGGCAGTGGCCGTTAAGAGGAAAAGTGTTAAAAACTTTTCTAAAAACGGGAAAAAAGGGAATGGATATATCAGGAAAGATCGGGGAGAAAGTTAAGTCTGCTGCTTCAGGCAAAGTTGTTTACAGTGGTTCGGGGCTTAAGGGCTACGGTAATTTGCTTATTATTAAGCATAATTATTTGTACTTAAGTGCTTATGCAAATAATCGAAGATTACTTGTAAAAGAAGGGCAACTGGTAAAAAAAGGGCAGGTTATTGCCGAGGTTGGTTCAATGAAAGGTAAACCAACTGCCCTGCATTTTGAAATTAGACGAAATGGAAAACCGGTAAATCCACTTAAGTATTTGCCAAAATAATAATTTAACTACTATTAATACCGATTAACTAGGAGAGTGATTATGACTGAGGTTGTTGAAGTGACATCAATGAGTAGCATGAATGTTAATGCTGATAGGGTTGACTTTAGATTTGGTGAAAGTCCTAGTGATTCGGGATTGATAAACGAACCTAAGCTACAAGTGGTGGAATCGGCAGATGCTAAGAACTCTTTAACTGCAGATGCTACACGAGTATATTTGAATGAATTAGGTAAATCTAAGCTATTAACTGCTGATGAAGAAAAAATTTTTGGTAAGCGTGCTTTAAGGGGTGATGAAGAAGCCCGTAAAATCATGATAGAAAGTAATTTACGTCTGGTTGTAAAAATATCTCGCCGATATTTAAATAGAGGTTTGCCGTTATTGGATTTGATTGAAGAAGGCAATTTAGGATTGATCCGGGCAGTAGAAAAATTTGACCCCGATAGAGGCTTTCGTTTTTCAACCTATGCAACGTGGTGGATTAGACAAACGATTGAACGTGCCATCATGAACCAAACCCGCACCATTCGATTACCTATCCATGTCATCAAAGAAATGAATGGATATATCAAAACTCAAAGACTTTTAGCACAGCAGCTTGATCACGAACCCAGTGCCGAAGAAATAGCGGAACATATGAATAAGCCTGTTAAGACCGTTATTAAGATGTTAAAACTTAATGAACGTGTTACATCAGTTGATGTACCAGCCGGTAAAGATTACGACAGGCCTATTGTTGATTCAATTTCTGATGATGAAAGTTATTCGCCTGCTGAGTTGTTACAGGCTGATAGTATTAAAAACAAAATTACCCATTGGGTTCATCAATTAACAGAAAAACAAAGAGAAGTTATTTGTCGTCGTTATGGCTTGTGTGGCTATGAAAATTCTACTTTAGAGCAAGTGGCTCTGGAGTTGGGTGTTACAAGAGAGCGTGTTAGACAAATTCAAATGGATGGCTTAAAAAGATTGAAAGAAATTTTGGAAGTAGGTGGTTATTCTTTTGAAGCTATATTCCAGTAAGCTATCAATACTGTGAGATACCGGCAGTTTGCCGGTTTATCTTTTAAGCTTTAGGTAATAAACACTGACCAGTGCAAGTAATGCACCTGTAGTATCTGCAAGCCAGTCAAAAATATCTGCTTCTCTTCCCGCTACAAACGATTGGTGCCACTCATCCGTTGCGCCATATAAACTGCAATAAAACAGGCTAACGACAGCTAATATGTTAGGCCTGGTTAGATAGTCTTTAAAAAAACGCCATACTAATATGCCCATTATAAAATAAGCAGTCATATGATGAAGTTTATCCTGATGGCTAAATAACATCGGAGTTGGCAAGACGGCTTGTGAAGATAACCAAAAGATTAAACTGCAATACAGTGTTAAAAGAGTTACATTGATAGTTTTTAGCATTATGACAAAGAAAAGTGAAAAATATTTTTACAATGGCTGGATTGTGTCTGCATCATACCGATGTTGACCAAAAACTTGAAATTACACATCAAGCTAAAAAGTTATCTGATGATAATCAACTCTCCTTTCAATCATTAGAGTCTGCTTTATCCATCACTGCAACTAAGTTTCCTGATAAGCCTCAATTATTACCACCTAGAGATATGCCTAAGCGTAGTCCTAGCTCCCCAAAAGGTAAGGCTGCTTTCTTTCATGCGCTGGCACATATCGAATTTATCGCCATTTATTTGGCTTGGGATATTTTGTATCGGTTTAGAGGGCTGCCCGATAAATTTTATCAGGATTGGCTAAAAGTTGCCGATGAAGAAGCCCAGCATTTCACCTTACTAAGAGCGCATTTATTAGAAATGGGTGTGGATTACGGCGATTTACCGGCTCATCATGGTTTATGGGAGCATGCGGAAGATACTAAGGACGATGTATTGGCAAGGCTGGCAATAGTGCCTCGGTGTATGGAGGCGCGTGGTTTAGATATAACACCCCAGGTAATCAAGAAATTTAAAGCAATTGGTGACCAGAAGAGTGTCGAATTGCTTACGCGAATACTAGAAGATGAGGTGGGGCATGTGGAAATTGGCTCTTACTGGTTTAAGTTGTTTTGTGAGCAGAAAGGCTTTAATCATGAAGAAAAGTATAAAGAATTGATCGTCAAATTCTATAATGGCAAACCAAAAGGCCCTTTTAATAGAGAATTGCGTATAATTGCAGGTTTTTCAAATACAGAAATTAACTGGCTGGAAGAGAGAGCATGAATAAACAGATTTTAGAATATCCAATTTTTGCTTTAGGGTTTAGGGCATTTTTTGCTTTAGCAGGCTTGTTTGCACTGGTTTTGATTGCCCTATGGACATCAGTTTTTGATGGCTCATTAGAGACTGATAATTATTACCCAAATACCTATTGGCATGCACATGAAATGTTATTAGGCTACTCAGTTGCCGTTATCGCTGGTTTTTTGTTAACTGCAGTAAAAAATTGGACAGGCATTCAAACACTAAAGGATGGTAAATTAGCAGGACTCTGTTTACTTTGGGTTTATGGTCGAATCGTACCTTTTTATTCAGAATTATTGCCAGATTCTTTAATTGCATTAATCGATATGTCCTTTTTACCTACTTTAGCTTATTTTGTTGCCAAGCCTATTCTTAAGTCGGGAAATATCAAAAATCTGTTTTTTATCGGTTTATTGTTATTAATTGCTTTAGGTAATGCTCTAATTCATGCGGAGATTCTGGGAGTAGGCGAGGGTACTGCTTGGCTAGGTTTAAATATAGTGATAGCAATTATTATTATGTTGATTTTAATTATTGCTGGCCGAGTTTTTCCTTTTTTTACCGAACGCGGTTTAAAAGGTGTCATGGCTATTAGAAATCCCACTTTGGATGCGGCTGCAATCGCATCAAGTGCGCTGGTTTTTTTATTGTTAATCTTTGATGTTAATGGCATGTTATTAGCTATTACTGCCATTTTATCGGTAGTAACTAATGTTGTTAGAGTTGCGGGGTGGTATGACCGACGCACATGGTATGTGCCTTTGTTATGGGTGCTTTATATGGGCTATGCCTGGATCATCTTAGGTTTTGTTTTTGTTGCCTTAGCAACGTTTTCTATCGTTCCCTCTTCAATAGCCACACATGCTTTTACTGTGGGTGGTATTGGGGTGTTAACACTGGGCATGATGGCCAGAGTCTCTTTAGGTCACACAGGCAGAGCAATGAAAGCATCAAACACTATGGCTATTGCTTTTGCACTGATTAATTTGGCAGCGCTATTTCGTGTATTAATGCCTGCTTTATTACCTGATTGGTATAGTAGCTTTTTAGTAATTTCAACCTATTGCTGGCTAGCTGCATTTTCATTATTTATATTTGTTTATACGCCTATTTTAAGCACGGCTAGAATAGATGGCCAGGCAGGGTAAGAATATATTTTCCCATGCTATAGGTTGTGCTGACGAAAGGAAGCACATCCTAGGTAGAAATCAATTAATGTGACTCTCCCTGTAGGAGCGCAGCTCTTTATCCATGAAGTATATGTTTATTGTCTCTGTTAGCTAGCTGTTTATAATTAATTTGTATTGATCTCAACTTAAAAGGAAGATTGAGTTTATGTACAAGGTCACTGCAAATGTTGCGACCTCTGGACAAGAGGTGGCTTTGGTTATACCAGTTATCAATGATCGGATCATTATCGGTTGACATGGTTTGTACCTCCATGA
>DAOVVZ010000291.1:0-3590 GCA_030636915.1 Methylomarinum sp.
CCGTTCAGCACAATGCGTTTTACTTTCTTAAAACTGCGACAAAATCTGTCCTTGAATTTTCTCAGCCATTTTCTTACGGTTTTCAGCGTCACGAATAGGACGACCGACCACAATATAGTCAGCACCATTTTGGAAGGCTTGCTCAACACTAACAACCCGTTTTTGATCATCATCAACACGGTTGTCAACGGGACGTATTCCCGGTGTGATCACTAATAAGCGATGATCTAATTCTTTACGTAACATGGCAACTTCAAGTCCTGAAGAAACAATACCATCACAGCCGATCTGTAATGCACGTTTGGCGCGTGATAATACTAAATCACGCACATCACATTTGAAGCCTAAGTCATCTAAATCACCGCGATCAAGACTAGTTAATGCAGTCACAGCCAATACTTTTAAATCACCTTTGTTTGCTGCGGCAGCTTCCATGATGGCGTCATTGCCATGAATAGTCGCCAAGTCTACTCCTTTGCTGCTCAATGCTTTAATGGCACGTCCTACCGTTGCTGAAATGTCAAAAAACTTTAAATCAACAAATACTTTTTTATCGCGTTCTTTTAGCCATTCAATAAAGGCGAAATAATCACCTGACATAAATAATTCCATGCCGACTTTATAGAAAATAACTGAATCCCCTAGCTCTTCAACTAAGGCTTGAGCCTCAGGAATGCTGGGCACATCCAGTGCCATGATTAATCTTTCGCGAACGGGGATAGGTTTTGTTGATATAAACGATTCAGTCATGAAGTTAAGTATCCGAATGAGGTGGTGAGTATGATTTTTTAGTTTTACGTAGGTCGTAATAGTAAGGCATATTATACTTCGCGCGGTTACGGATGCGGATTTTATAGCGAGTTGATTTTTGTCGATAGCAAGGCGCTGAAATAGGCGCATAGCAAGCTACGCAACTGTTTTAGCAACGCTGTCTATCGGCAAAAATCGACCGATAGAAAACCGCATCCGTAACCGTGTGAAGTATATATTACCAGAACTATAAATCAGTGAGTCCTAAAATACACAATTGATTTTTATAAAAAATAAAGATGATTTTAACACTGATACAAATGATGCTAGTGATAGCCTGTGGTGCAGGTTGGCGTATTGTCAGCCCTGCAGGTTTAAAGGCCGAGCAAACACGCTTGGTTTTAACCACAGTGGTTTATTATGTTTTTCTTCCCGCGTTAATATTGGATGTTTTATGGCGTGCGGAGTTAGGCATACAATCTTTAGCATTTTCTTTGTTAGGTGTTTCTAGCATGTTAGCCACATTAATGATTGTTTGGCTTGTGACCAAATTGTTAAAAATTGGACGGCCACAAACGGGAGCTATTTTGTTGGTAACGGCATTTCCTAATGTGACTTATTTAGGCTTGCCTGTGTTGGAGCAGGCATTTGGCAGTTGGGCAAAATCGGTTGCGATACAAATGGATTTGTTTGCCTTTTCACCATTACTTTTTACGGTTGGTGTTTTAATTGCACGGTATTACGGCGAAGATAGTGGTAAGCATAAGGCTCTGTTAAGTTTTTTGAATACACCGCCGTTTTGGGCGGCATTTATAGCGGTTATTTTAAATATTAATCATGTTGCCGAACCTTTGTGGTTGGGAGGTGTGTTAAAACAGCTATCTGCCGCAGTCGTGCCATTAATGTTATTTTCTTTAGGCTTAGCATTAAACTGGGATGCGTTTCGTATAAAAAACATACCTTATATTATTCCCGTTACAGTAATTAAATTATTATTGATGCCTTTTTTGGCAATTGAAATCGTGAGTTATTTGACTTTAGATGATCAAAATAAAGCTGCGGCTGTATTAGATTTAGCAATGCCTAGTATGGTATTGGGTATTGTGTTTTGTGATCGATATAAGTTAGATAGCGGCTTGTATGCGATGGCCGTTGCAGTGACTACGCTATTAAGTATGTTGACACTGCCTTTTTGGTACAGCATGTTATGAATCACCCTATTGCAGAGATATTCTCTCAAGGCGAAGAAGTTATTAGTGGCCAAGTAGCTGATACTAATGCCGCTTGGTTATCTCAGAACCGCGTCGATATGGGTTTTGTTATTGCTCGACATACCGCCGTGGGTGATCAATTACCGGATTTAATCACGCTGTTAAATGAAATATCCCAACGTGCTGATATTTGTATTTGTACCGGTGGATTAGGGCCAACGATTGATGATTTAACGGCAGAAGCTGTCGCACAGGCTTTTAACTGTCCTTTACAGTTAGATCCTGTGGCATTGGCACAGATAGAAGCACATTTTGTCCGGCGAAAACGTACGATGGCTGATACTAATCGTAAACAAGCCTTTTTTCCTCAAGGTGCGACTCGTATTGATAACGCTTGGGGAACTGCACCGGGTTTTGCTTTAAAGCATGATCGTTGTTGGTTTGTGTTTCTACCGGGTGTACCGACAGAAATGAAAAATATGTTTAATGCCTATATTAAAGAGGCATTAGCACAGCGTTTTGTTTTACAGGCAGATAAACTTATTTCAATTAAATCGGTCGGTATTGGTGAGTCTGATTTACAGCAGAAACTTAATGCAGTGGCTTTACCTGATCAAGTGCAATTAAGTTTTAGAGCAACATCAGATGACGTACACACCAAATTGTTATTTCCTGCTGAAACCCATGATGCTGATATTAAAATGTATGTTGATCAAGTGCTGGATCAAATGGGTGAGGCTGTGTTTGCCGTGGATGAGCCTAATCAATCAGCTTCAGATTTAGTGTCGGTGATTAGTGAATTGATGAAGGCAAGCAATAGCACGCTGTCTGTGTTAGAAACAGTGACGCAGGGTTTAATTGCAGCGAAGTGTGTGGGGTATGATTGGTTACTTGGTTCGAGCTATAAGCAATCAATCCTATCAGTAATTACCGAATTAGCTATCGCGCCTCAAGATGATCTTGCGGAAATGGCGATTGCTATTAGTTATAAATTACAGCAAACACAAAACAGCGATTTAATATTGATACAGCTGTATCAAGGTGATAAAAACCAATTTCAAGATAAAGCGCAAAGCATTGTTCTGTATAATGCTTTGTTAACACCCCATGGAATTTACCAGAACACTATAGCGGTAGGTGGTTCCATTCAACGAAAACAAAACCAGGCGGCTATACGTGCGCTGGATTTACTCAGAAGATACTTACAACAGTGCCATTAATCCGATTAAGTAATGTCTCCATAGCATATGGAACCCACGCCTTATTAAAGAATGCCGAATTTCAACTAGACCCCGGTGAAAGAGTCGGGTTATTAGGACGAAATGGTGAAGGTAAATCCACACTGATGAAAATTATTGCAGGCAGCGTGCTTGCCGATAATGGTGAGGTCTGGCGTGAACCTTCATTAAAACTGGCTTGGTTGGAACAATCACCCAATTTAGACGGCCAGGATACCATTTATGATGCAGTTGCCAGTGGTTTAGGTGAGTTAGGCGGGTGGATCTCTCAATATCATCATTTATTAGAAACCATGGATGGCGGTGAAGAGTCACTAAAAAAACTGGGTGATTTGCAGCATCAATTAGAAACTCATAATGGTTGGCATTTTCAACAGAGAGTAGAGGCGAC
>DAOVVZ010000313.1:0-3453 GCA_030636915.1 Methylomarinum sp.
ACCCGTGTTTTGACCTTAAATGAGCTGAGCAGCATACAATATTATCTGTATCTGGCTTTCTACAACGTCATTTACATTATTCCTTTACTACTGATTGTTGTGATGTTTACATTGACACTGGGCAGCAAAAAAATATCTGAACAGACAGGACGATTATTAAAATTCTTATCCGGTAGCATGATGCTAGGGTTAGGGGTAATATTACTACTAAAACCGGAATGGCTGAATAATATGCTGATATCAGTTGCAGTCATTGGTGGCTCTATTTTGCTAACTGTGTTGCTTGCATTGCTACAGAAATTGAAAGACTGAGTAGCTAATTTTTGGTGTTAAACTTTTACTTTATATCTTTAAAGTTCTTGCGGATTTGTTCTTTGTGCTGCCTGTAAGATTTTGCATCCCCGTAATCCATAAAATTCTGATATCTGCTGTGCAATGAGCTAATACGGCGAGCATGTTTGATGGGGCACCAGAATTGTTCTGTACGGGCGGCTATTTCCTGAATATAAGCAATAACGCCGTTAAAATAACTACAATAAGCGCAATTCATTTTTTCTATGATATTCAGGTAATTTAGATATTGTCTGTCAAAAACAATGTATTCAGTACGATTTACCTTTGGAATGCCATAAATTGGAAAGCAAATGGCTTGAAATAGCGTGACGCTTATATCTAGAAATAGGGTGGGAATCAATACTACCCATACAATTGGCGTACTAAGGATATGTTTGGTAGGGGAATTTTTCAGGTAATCAAATAACTGCTGCACATAGTGTTTGTGCTGTTGAATTATCTGTTTTTCAAAGTAAATGCGTTTTTGTTTTATTTCGTAGGCGAAATCCTGCTGTTGGCTCTGAATCTCTTCAATCAGATCTTGTTCCAGAGATTTGATTTTTTCAAGTAATTCATCAATGTTTGAATTCATTTAGAAACCTTGTTGAGGAGGAAAGAGGATTCACCCATTGGGCACATTTAAGGCGTGTTTAATGGGTGATCTTTATTCGCGCTAAACATTGATATTAAAATAGTAATAATAGATCAAGGTTGCTTAGCATAACTAATTTTTAGTTATGCCTAAGCAGTAAACAAAACTATTAACTTAGACGCTCTGAAATACGTTTGTATGCTTCTTTAAGTTCATCGCCGATAACTTTTGTGGTCTTAATTAATTCAGCACTGGTTTCTTTGGTGTCATCAGTAATCACACCTAAAGCATCAATAAATTGTCCCCATTTTTTTTCTGCTTTTTGCCATTCTTCTTTGGCATCCATGCTGGCTAGGTGAATCTGTACTTCAATTTCATCGCGCTGTTGTTTTAATGCAGAGGATAATTCGTCGAATTCTTTTTGAATATTCATTGGATAGCTCCTGTTGTCAGTTGACATAACTTTATACAAGAACACGAGCTGATCTGTAATTGTTGTAAATTATTCAACAAATAGCAGGCAATGTTTTGCTCCGAACTTGTTTGTTTACAATATCAGAATCTGTCGATAATTATGTAAATTTTTCTAAAATAGTTATAATTTCCGTCTATTACTAAGTTGCAGGTGGTTAAGTTGGGCTATTTTATAGCGTGGATTTCAGGCTGTTATGGGCAGCAATAGATATCAATCATCTCAAAAGTTTTGAGACTGAAGTTTGCTCTACATTGTCTATCAAACCTAAGCTGCCGGACTACTAGATGCTGATATACTTGTCTGAATACTTTTAAAAAAACAAGCAAGTCGTCGAAGTTATTTTGTGCACCTTCCTTAGTAACTGTATTTCCCCTATTAAACTACCTATAAACTTGGTTTTACCAGAAAGTATTAAAATCAAAACAAAATATGTATGGAACAATGGGGCTGTGGAAGAGATAGCTTATCCAAATTTTTACAGAGTAAAATAATTGTGTAGAGTTTATGTTAATTAAATTAGTTTCATTTATATTGTTAATACATTCATTGACTGCTTTAGCAGATTTAGCTGAACACTCAACGGCTGGGCTAGCTCGTCGGGCATTGGTGATTGGTAATGGCAATTATCAATATTTGCCAACATTAGATAATCCTATTAATGATGCCCGTGATATTGGTAGAACGCTAGAGAAAATTGGCTTTATTGTTGATACCCAGCTTAACGCTACGCAAGAGCAAATGGAAACAGCGATTAACCAGTTTGGAAAACACTTAGCTAGTGGGGGTATCGGTTTATTTTATTATGCAGGGCATGGCGTTCAAGCCGATGGAATTAATTATATTATTCCTGTTAATGCCGAATTAAAACGGCAAAAAGACTTGCGTTATAAAGCGGTTAATGTAGGCCAGTTATTAGATGAAATGGATCAAGCACGGAATGGTTTAAATATTGTTATATTGGATGCCTGTAGAGATAATCCCTTAAAAGAGTTTAGGTCAGCAAGCCGTGGGCTGGCAGAAATTGCTGCTCCTAAAGGAACATTGGTGGCTTATGCAACTAGCCCTGGTTCTGTTGCAGCAGATGGTGTAGATAAAAATGGTACGTATACTAAACATTTGTTAAAACAAATAAACATACCGGGCTTATCGGTGGAACAGGTTTTTAAAAGAGTTTTACAAGGCGTAAATAAGGAAACAGGCGGTGCTCAGTTACCCTGGGTTTCCTCTTCATTTACGGGAGATTTTTACTTTATTGCACCGGGAGGGGTAACTGTTGTTCAAAGTCCTTCAGTTAATATGGATAAGACCGAACCCGCTCTACAAGACAGCGCAGTAACACAGCCGACTAAAAGAATGACCTTAAGTGATGATCAGTTTGAACTAAGCTTTTGGAATAGTATTTTGGGCAGTCAGAATGTCGCCGATTTTCAAGGTTATTTAGTTGCATACCCTGAGGGGAGATTTATTGGCTTAGCAAAAAACCGGATAGACCTATTAACATCAGCCAGTCAGTCACAATCAATTATAGCCGAATCAAATAATGCGTTTAATGCTGAAAAATATAATGAGTATTTTGATAAAGGTAAACGCTATTTTTATGATAAAGAGCGCCCAAATAAAGCCATTGCCTATTATAAAAAGGCAATACAATATAGAAGTGCGGATGAAAAAATGCATTATGAATTGGGCGTAGCTTATATGGATCTGGGTAATTATCCAGAATCCATTGTGTCTTTTAAAAATGCGATTAAGCAAAATGCTTCATATACTGAAGCTTATAGGCAGCTTGCTAATTCTTATAGTGAGTTAGGCGACGAAGTCAATGCAAAATATTATAGAGAGAAGGGTAGTGAATGAATGTAATAAGATTAAAAGGTAACTATATACAAATTGCTCTATTGTTGGTTCTGTCTTTATTAATACAGGGTTGTGGCAATACACTGATTAAAATAAAGTCAACACCTTCAGGAGTAATGGTTTCAGAAGCAGCTAAAGGTGAATTAGGCCTTACACCAATACAAATTAAATTTACTGCGGATGATTGTGTCGGGGA
>DAOVVZ010000430.1:0-2542 GCA_030636915.1 Methylomarinum sp.
GTAACGGCCCTATTAATCCAATATTTAATAACATTTCAAGACATCCAGCTTTATTTAATTTATCAAAAAAAATTTATACAGAATTTTAATCTTGTCCTCGCCCAATCGCATAATATTCAAGCCCCATTTTTTTCATTGCATCTGGTTGATATAAGTTCCTGCCATCAAACACAACTTTGTCTTTCAAGGTGTTTTTTATAAATTCAAAATCAGGGCTCCAGAAATTTTTCCATTCAGTCACAACAACTAAAGCATCTGCTCCTATAATGGCCTCTTCAGAACTTTTCACCAATGTAAGCCCTTGTTTATCAGTATAAATTCTTTTCGCTTCCTCCATTGCTTCAGGATCAAAAGCTCTTACCGAGGCACCTGCATCAATCAAGGCTTCTAAAATAACACGGCTTGGAGCCTCGCGCATATCATCAGTTTTAGGTTTAAATGATAAACCCCAAAGTGCAAAAACCTTTCCTTTTATATCATCTTTATAATGCTGCTTGATTTTGTTGACCAAAACCATTTTTTGTCTGGCATTAACATTCTCTACCGCTGTTAACAATTCAGCTTGATACCCAACTTGTTGAGCAGTTCTTTCTAATGCCATAAAAACTTTGGCAAAATAAGAACCGCTATAACCACATCCAGCATAAATAAATGAGTAACCAATTCTAGAATCTGAGCCAATACCATTTCTAACCTGCTCTATATCTGCACCTAATCGCTCAGCCAGATTAGACAGTTCATTCATAAAGCTGATTTTTGTTGCTAACATGGCATTAGCAGCATACTTCGTTAATTCAGCTGACCGTATATCCATAGTAATCACTCTGTCATGACTACGGTTAAATGGTGCATACAGTGCTTTTAATAATTCAGATGTTCGAGGATTATCCGTTCCTACTACAATACGATCAGGCTTCATAAAGTCGTCAATTGCAGCGCCTTCCTTCAGAAACTCAGGATTTGACACCACGTCAAAATCAATTTCATTACCCTGATCTTTTTGCACCTGAACGATGACATCTTTAACTTTATCAGCAGTACCTACGGGTACAGTTGATTTATTAATAACAACACGATATTCATTCATATGCTCTGCAATCGATTTAGCTACGGCTAAAACATATTGTAAATCAGCCGAACCATCTTCATCGGGAGGCGTACCTACTGCAATAAACTGAAATACCCCATGCTCCACAGCCTCTTTAATATTGGTTGTAAATTTGATCCTACCTGCCGCCATATTTTCTTTAACCATGACGTCTAGGCCAGGTTCATAAATAGGCACAATTCCTTTATTAAGGTTATCAATCTTATGTTTATCAACATCTATACAAACTACATCGTTGCCCACTTCTGCAAGACAAGTCCCTGTGACTAAGCCAACATAACCAGAGCCAAAAACTGTAACCTTCATTTTTCTTCCTAATGATTTTTATTTTGTACTTGGTTGCTTAAATAAGCATCCCTTTTATTTTTGCACTATCGCTGAATAAACTTGCTTGTAATTCCCAACACTTTTTTTCCAATTTCTTTCTTGTTCGACATAAGCTCTGCCTGTTTTTCGCATTTCATCCTGTAATTCTGTATCCTTTAATAACTCCAATACACTTTTAACGAGAGATTCTACATCATTTGCTTTGAACAAAATGCCATTTTCCTTATCATTAATCAGTTCTTTATGACCACCTACATCAGATGCAACCACTAACCGTCCTTGTGCCATAGCTTCCAGTGGTTTAAGTGGAGTAACTAACTCAGTTAAACGCATGGCTAGTCTAGGATAAACAAATACATCAACCTGATTATAATATTCCTGTACCAGATCATGAGACACACGCCCTGTAAAGACCACATGAGACTCTAAATTTAACTGTTTAACTTTTTCTTTAATGATTTGTTCTTGTGGGCCACCGCCCACCAACAATAAGCAGACATTTGCTTGTTGTTTAATAATCTCAGGAAGAGCATCAAGGATTAATGGAATCCCCTCATAGGCATAAAAAGAACCAATAAAACCCAGTACTATTTTATCTTGCAACCCTAAACCTTGTTTAAGAGTTAAATCCGCCTGTTGATTAAAGGTGAATTTTTCTATATCAACAGCATTTGGGATAATGGTAATTTTTTTTTCAGCTATACCGCGTTTAATAATATCCTGTTTTAATCCATCACAAATACAAGTTACAGCTTGTGCATTTTTAAACACATAAGATTCTAAGGCTTTGGTAAATCTATATCTTAGACTTCCTGCTTTAGTCGTGCCATGATCTACAGCAGCATCCTCCCAAAAAGCACGACATTCATAGACAACAGGGATATTATGTTTTTTTCCTGCCCTTAGTGCAGCCAATCCGTTGAGAGCTGGTGAATGGGCATGTAAAATATCCGGTTTGATTTCAAGAATAATTTCATCAATCCGTTTTCCCAAGGATTTAACTATTACCCATTGATTCAGAATTGGTATTCTTGCCAAAAAGCCATTAGGTAATTCAGAGCGGTAAAAAGTGAAACCATCAATTTCTTCAACATCACTATCTGCAAC
>DAOVVZ010000293.1:0-3573 GCA_030636915.1 Methylomarinum sp.
AAGCCAAATGAATTAATGTTCTATATTCATCATTAGCCATTACACGCTCAGTCAATAAACGCCAAACCTCACGCACATTATCATCGGCAGCAGCATCAGCCACAAGGTTTTCACCCGCTTGACCAGCCATTTCCGTACCTGAAGTGACTGGAAACATGGCTTGTACAGCTACCGCATGATCTAATCCCGTTAATAAATCATCACCTGCTGGAGAATCAAAACCCGATGGATGATCAGGGTTTGCTGTTAGACGACCATCATGAAACATTGTCACAAACTGTTTTGCCCCCAAATTAAACAAATGCGGAGCATTCCGTGGAACCCTTTCATGAATAGCATCATCTCCGCTTCCAGTATCACGTGTGACACCTAACCCTTTGCCACCTTCGCCAACGGGTAATGCTAATCCATCCCCTGTTCCTGCCAATGCATGATGACAGCTTGCACAAGATACATTTTTATTTCCTGAAAGAATTTTGTCGTAAAACAAAAATTTTCCTAGCGTTACCTTATCTTGACTTGCTGTATGGAAGTCAAGATCACTTAGGGCAACATACTCTAAAGCTTGTACAGCCGAGCTGGTTAACAAACCCAACACAGCTGTTGTTATTATATTTTTTTTTATAGATAGCATAATATTTAATATTTAACAGTTATTTATTAAGAAACAATTATAATTAAAAGCAAAAATCAAGCCAATACCAATACACCTATAAAAACAAGTAGATAGATCCCCCTCCCTCCCACAAATAAACATTTATCACAATTTGTGGTGATATACCCCAACAAAAACACGTTATTTAACATAGTTTAATTAAAAACAAAGCAATTAATAACTTGGCTTAACAAAAGCCTCACAAGCTAAGATTTAAGGTTTTAGCCTCACTTAAGCTGACTTTTAGTTAGCTATTCTTGCATGAGCTCAGTGAGACTTCAGCCTCACCCGATTAGCATCAATTTTCCTAAAAAAAAACCCGCTATAAAAGCGGGCTCTAGATAAAAAACTTTACACTATTATACGGAGGTGTCCTCTAAAACGGCACATCATCAAAGTCATCCAAGCTACTTGGGCTATTACTTGCTTGCTGCTGAGGTTGCTGAAAATTTTGTTGAGGCTGAGACTGCTGTTGCCCTTGGTCATTCCTTTTGCCCACTAAGTCAACAATATTAGCATTAAGCTCTAAACTTGTTCTTGTCGTTCCATCATTAGCTTGATATTCATTCTGGGACAATTCACCCGAAATAAAAACCTGCTGGCCTTTTTTTAAGTAATTTTGTAACGAGCCTTCTGCGCGCCTGCCCCACAAAGCAACCCTTACCCACAAAGTCTGCTGTCTATCGCCAAAGCCGATATTATTAGCGACGGTAAAGTTCAACACAGATTGACCAGAAGGCGTTGACCTAACTTCAGCATCCCTACCCACAGTTCCTGTAAAACTAAACACATTACTCATTTTTATTACATCCCAAATTAAATTGATTCTGACATGCATTATAAACGATTGCCAAAAACTAGTAAGCAATCCACTCACTAAATTTTTCATCTAAGAAAACACCAGACATAAAAAAGCCATATTCCAACAAAGCAGAATATGGCTTTTTTAACACTAATTAAAGCAGATCTATAGCTTAGCTAATATTTTTGCTACCGTTTCACCCATTGCCGATGGTGTCGGAGCAATTGTTACACCAAGATCTTGCAACATCTCAACTTTTTCAGCTGCCGATTCACCAGCAGATGAAATAATCGCGCCTGCATGCCCCATTCTACGACCTTTAGGCGCAGTTAAACCGGCAATATAAGCCACTACAGGCTTATTCATGTGTTTGCTGGCATAAACCCCTGCTTCAACTTCTTGAGGCCCACCAATTTCACCAATCATTAATACCAGTTTGGTTTCATCATCTTGTTCGAATTTCTCAAAGATATCACGATGTGAACTACCATTGATGGGGTCGCCACCAATACCAACCGAAGTTGAAATACCAATACCCAATTCTCTCATTTGGTCAGCCGCTTCATAACCTAATGTACCCGAACGCCCGACAACCCCTACCACACCTTTTTTATAGATATGACCAGGCATAATACCTAGCATGGCTTGTTCTGGGCTGATTGTTCCTGCACAGTTTGGACCTGTTAAAATCATACGTTCATTCTTAGGGAATTTACGTAAGAACTGTTTAACTTTCATCATGTCTTGTGTAGGAATACCATCGGTAATCGATACACAATATTTAATACCCGCTTCAGCTGCTTCCATAATAGAATCAGCTGCAAATGCAGGTGGTACAAAAATAATACTGGCTTCTGCACCTTCTTGCTCGACAGACTCACGCACTGTATTAAATACAGGACGATCTAAATGTGTTTGCCCACCTTTACCCGGTGTAATACCACCCACAACAGTCGAGCCATAATTGATCATATCTTGTGCGTGAAAAGTACCGATTTTTCCGGTAAAACCTTGCACAATCATTCGTGTTTCTTTATTAATTAAAATAGACACTTACGCTGCTCCTTCTGCTTCTTTAGCAACTTGCTCATTACGTGCTTGAACGGCTTTTTCTGCTGCTTCAGCTAATGTTGTTGCGGTAATAATAGGTAAACCACTATCTGTAATGATTTTTCTGCCAGCTTCTACGTTAGTACCTGACAAACGTACAATCAATGGTATTTTCATATCAATCTTTTTAACCGCTTGAACCACACCTTCGGCAATCCAGTCACAACGGTTAATCCCCGCAAAGATATTAACTAACATGGCTTTTACACCTTCGTCAGCAAGCACTAAACGGAATGCTTTTTCTGTACGTTCAGCCGATGCACCACCACCGACATCTAAAAAGTTAGCAGGCTCACCACCGGCCAGTTTAATCATATCCATGGTTGCCATGGCAAGACCTGCACCATTGATCATACAACCAATATCACCATCCAAACCGACATAGCTTAAGCCACGATCAGCCGCTGCCATTTCACGCTTATCTTCCTGAGTTTTATCACGTAATTCAGCCACTTTTTGACGACGAAACAAGGCATTATCATCAAAGCCCATTTTGGCATCTAACACCATTAACTTGCCGCTACCACCGGTAACAACTAATGGATTGATCTCAATCATATTTGCATCCAGATCACGCATGGCACGATAACAACCCGTAATAACTTTAACCGCAGGACTAATTTGAGAAGGCTCTAAACCTAAAGAAAAGGCCATTTCACGCGCCTGGAAATCCAATAAACCCACTGCAGGATCAATTTGAATTTTTGTGATTTTTTCAGGATTGTTTTCGGCTAAATCTTCAATTTCCATGCCGCCTTCTGCAGATCCCACCATGATGATACTTTCATGAGCACGATCAACCAAAAGACTGAAATAAAGTTCTTTAGCGATATTCGTACCGGCTTCAACATAAAGTCTTAAACAAACTTTACCCTCAGGCCCTGTTTGATGTGTAATAAGCGTCATGCCGATGATGGCCTCTGCCGCTGCACGCGCTTCATCTTGAGTCTTTGCGAGTTTGACGCCGCCCCCTTTACCGCGGCCACCCGCGTGTATCTGGGCCTTG
>DAOVVZ010000239.1:0-4018 GCA_030636915.1 Methylomarinum sp.
AATGCACGCAACAAGCGGTTGCTGATGGCTGGCTTGATAAAACCGTAGCCTCAAATTTATTAAAAGAAGACACAGTTTCAGCTAAGGAATTATTTGTCAGTGCTAATGACAGACCTCTGGTTGTTGCCTTTATGGGCGGAACAGGGGTAGGTAAAAGCTCCTTGCTGAATAAATTAGCAGGCAAAGCGATAGCCAAAGCAGGGGTAGAAAGGCCAACTTCGCACGAAGTAACTCTATTTCATCATCAGTCGATTAATCTCAGTCAGTTAGACGAAAAATTTCCCTTACAACAAATTCAGATTGCACAACATAACGAGGCGGCAGGGGAAAAGGTTATCTGGATAGATATGCCAGATTTTGACAGTACCGAAGAAAAAAACAAAGATATTGTCATGCAATGGTTACCTTATATTGATGTATTGGTATACGTTGTAAGCCCCGAAAGATACAGGGACAACAAAGCCTGGCAATTATTATTATCGCAAGGTGCAAGTCATGCGTGGCTGTTTGTGATGAACCAGTGGGATAGAGGCGAAACCGCACAATATGATGACTTTAAACAACAGTTAGCTAAAGCAGGTTTTAACAATCCTTTAATATACAAAACGGTCTGCACAGAATACGCCGATGACGAATTACCTTCGTTGCAAGCGGCAATTGAAGCATTAGCCGATAAAAATACCGTCGAACAACTGGAATTGCGTGGCGCGCAACAGCGAAAAAACAATTTAAAGCAGAATTTAAAGCAATGTCTACAGGCATTAGGTGATGAGCGTAGTTTTTCAACGCTATTAGAAAACCAGACGGAACAATGGGCAGAAACACAACTGACTTTAAAGCAAGGATTTGACTGGCCAATAAAGCAAGCAGCCAGTGGTTTTTCTAAAATGGAAGTAAAACCTAAAAAAATACAGCTATGGGATGAATGGGCGCAAAGCCGGTTAAATGATTATCTGGATGATTTGATATTAAATGCAGATCAACAAGGGCTTCCTGTTGTTCCACTAAGAGCCAGTCTATTAGATATGCGTCATAAATCAGAAAAAATTATCCACACCCAAACAGAACTGGCTTGTAGACAAGCATTAGTCAACCCTGGCAACTTAGTACAAAGAGTGACTTTAAAAATCGCCTATATTTGCGAGTTTATTTTGCCATTAATCGCTATGTGCGTAGTGGGTTTCCATGTTTTTCAAGGCTATTATGAAAGTGCCATGACCGGTGAAGCATTTTTGGGCGTTAATTTTATGGTACACAGTTTATTGCTCATATTACTCAGTTGGTTGTTGCCTTATTTTTTAACAAAAAAAATCCAACCCTCTTTAGAAAAAGCAGCCTTAAAAGGACTGAATAAAGGCTTGAATATGGCAATGGATATGATTGATCTAGAAATTAAACAACTAATTAATACATTAAAAAAACAGCATCAGATAACAACAACAGCAATAAAACAACTGTTGGTAGACTGTGATGTGTACAGCGAAAGCATTAAAACAGAAGAAAAAACTGAACAGCTAAAAAGAATGTTGGTAGACAACCCTATGTAATACCAATCCCAATAAGTTCGTCTGTTATTCCTTCTCCTGCTGGAGAAGGCTAGGATGAGGAGGTTAAAAAAAACTTATTGTGATTGGTATAACACGATGGAGGGTGGGCATTAGTTCACAAAGATGATGGCTTAATGGGTAAAGGTTCTTTCGTACCTATTACTCTAAAAATGATGGGCACGGGAAACCCCTTTGCCCATCCTACTTTGGGTGTGATATTTTGCTTTTAAAAAAATAAAATAAATACAGGGAAGGAGATATTCCTACAAAAAACTAAAACAAATCAACATCATTTTCAGTATCTGATGTTCCAATTTCCAAGTGTTGCTTTTCACTTAACAAGTTATCTAACAGCGTGATAACCACCAGATTGTTATCCTCTACACCTTTAAAATTATCAATGATTTGAGTTTGAATTGCTAGGCTGCTTTGCCAAGGTTGCTCAAGATAATGTTGTGCCAACGACATGCATTTATGAACAACTTCATGTGGAAACTCAATTTTTTGATAACTGGGTAAATGACCGTAATTCTCAGCGCCTTTACCTTTGTGTAACCATTTGCCTAAATTACATGCAGTATGAGGCACATTGATTGCCATTGCAGCATCTGATTGGGTGCCTGTTTCAACCATTCGGTAGCCTTGTTGAACGTAAATCATTTGATTCACTTTAGCTAAAGCAATTTCGGCAACCATTTGCGTGTAAATGACCTTGTTATAGGTCTCCATGGAGATGTAACTCACCTCAGAAATATTTCGTTCAAATTCGCTAATCGCTATTTTTGATTCATCAGTCATATCAGCCATGCTATTAGTATCTTCTACAATATTTTTTGTTGCATGGGTAAATTTAATAATGGTTTTATTGATTTTCTCTGTCGCGTTTTTAGTATTTTCAGCCAATGTTCTAACTTCATCAGCAACCACAGCAAAGCCTCGTCCATGCTCACCCGCACGAGCGGCTTCAATAGCGGCATTTAATGCTAATAAATTAGTCTGATCAGCAATTTTGGCAATTAAAGAAGTCACGTCAGTAATTTCTTTGCTGCTAGAGTTTAGCTCAATAGATGAGTCTTTCATGACATCAATTTTTTCTATAATTAGGGTTAACTTATCTATTACAGTCCCTAAAGATGCCTTACTGTTAGTCGCAATATTGGATGCCTGGCTGGAAATAGTTTCAACTTGTGACATCTGCTCGGTAATCGTATTTAAATCACCCTCGGTACGATTTAAACTAGACAGTAGGTTTTCAGTTTTCATTTGACCTAACTGAGAAAACAACTCATCCCGCACGCTATTAAAATGATTCTCTTTCATCATGTTTAAAGAAAGATCAATTTTAGTCAGGCCATCAGAGAATAAACCGTTAAGTCCTTGTCGTTGGGGTTTTCGATAAAACTGTTTATTTTGTGCGGAATTAAAACAGGAATTGACTTCCCGCATATAGGTCTCAATCTGATCTAATGCCCCGTTAAAATTCCAGGCAACAGTATAAAGCTCTGATTCTTCAGGGATGTTAGTAATCCGATATTCCAGCTTACCTGCCTGAATTTGTTTGGATAAGTGATATAAAGAACCAATAATTTTAATTTCAAGCTTGGTTTGCTTAAAATAAAAGAAAATAAAAATAACAGCTAAAAAAACTGGGATTAATAAGTAAACATCAAACGTTGTTTGCAGCATTGAATAGATTGTTGAACCAAGCAGAGTTGCAAATAACAACCAAACTGTATTGTTACTATTAAAGCGAAAGAATGAATTCACGGTAATCTTGTCCTGTTGGTTCGATAATGTCAGTTAAAACCTTGGTGCCAGCTGCGATAGCATCACGACTACCTGATTTTTTTTCGGCAGCAAGCATATCCCGATAAATAGGCTCAATCATTTTTATTGTTGCGGGGTTAGGTTTGCGCCGTACAGAAAAGTATCCGGTAACCTTATCTTTATTATAGCTAGGGGTAATATTGGCGAAGACCCAATAATAAGAACCATCCTTAGACATGTTTTTTACATAACCAAAGAATTCATTGTTAGACTTAATAGCTTGCCATAGCAGATAAAAAACTGAACGCGGCATATCAGGGTGACGAACAATGTTTTGCTGTTGACCTAAAAGTTCTTGTTCTGAAAATCCAGAAAATTCAATAAATATTCTATTGCAATAGGTTAATCGACCTAATGTATCAGTTTTTGTCACAATAAAATCATTTTCACGCATAATGATTTCCTTGTTTGTGGGAGAGACTTTGCTTTTCATTTTCTTGGATGTCTGACTTTAATGCTTTTTAGCATATTAATAACTCGCAGGGATTGCAAGTGACTTATAAGTTTTGCTGGGGAATTAATTGAAATGACATTATTTTGATAAATATTGTAGAATACGTGTTCTTGGGGGCGACTTGGCTTCGACGTGGGTAGCAAAACCTTGAGTGCATGCCGTGGACAGTACACCACGTAAAATCTACTGA
>DAOVVZ010000037.1:0-7931 GCA_030636915.1 Methylomarinum sp.
ATTCTGCCAATAAAATCCCATCGGTCATTAGCTTAACTAATGATCTATCATGGGTTTTATCTAGGAAACGAACTTTATAACCGACAGACTCCCCTATTTTTTGCCCCAGTTCTTCTGCAATTCTATCTGCCACTGTACGTGCAGCAATTCGTCTGGGTTGGGTATGCCCAATAAAACCAGCCACACCACGCCCAATCTCTAAACAAATTTTAGGTATCTGGGTAGTTTTACCTGAACCAGTTTCCCCACACAAAATTAATACCTGGTTTTTCTTAATTAATTCTGCAATCTGATCTTTTTTTGCTGTGACCGGTAAATCTGGATAGTTAATAACAGGAACACTTGTTTTTCGGCGATTTCGCTTGGCTATAGCAAGCTCTATTTGCCCTCCCAATGCGGCGAGTTTTGACTCTGAGAGCTTACCCTTCTTGTAATCACTGCGTAAACGATCCAATTGCCGTTTATAACGCTGCTTATCCACGTTCATACATGACGGCAATTGATTGGAAAGTTGTTTGATTAAATCGTAACTGGGCATTAAAGAAACTCAAGCAAATGGGCGTATTATAACCGCACTGGATTATGACACCCCTAAGAAATGAAGTATTGTTTTGAAATAGTTGAACTTAATAGGTATATTTACTTCCAACTTTAATATATTTATTTTTTCACGCAAACACATGCTAACTTCTGTCTCAAGCTTTCAATCGGGAATACTGGGAGGACACTCTCCGCAGCATAATTTTGCCCATAAGAACAGCCAAACTGAAGATTTAAAAAAAACCAGTACTGACAATACACTTAAGTCTGAATCATCAAAACTGCAACAGAAAGCTCTTGAAGAGCTCAGTAAAGCAGAACAAGCAACTGTCCAGAAATTAAAAAACCGCGATAATGAAGTTAAAGCTCATGAGCAGGCACATTTAAGTGCCGCAGGTGGAATTGCTACTGGTGGTGCCAGCTTCAGTTACACATCTGGGCCTGATGGAGTGCGTTATGCGACAGGTGGTGAAGTCAGTATAGATACATCCCCCGTACATGGAGACCCCGCAGCAACCTTAAGAAAAGCCGATATCATTCGGCGAGCAGCATTGGCTCCTGCCTCACCATCAGCCCAAGATCAATCTGTTGCCAATAGTGCTTCAACAATGGCATCAAAAGCCAGAACCGAATTAATTCAACAAGAACAAGAAGCCCCCATAGCGGATAAAAACAAAAAAACGGAAGACACCAACGATCAATCAAGTAACAACCAGACCAGCAATGATGCCAGTGCGATTACCGGCGCTCTGATTGATATTGCTGTTTGATACTAAATATCAACAACCAAATTCGGGTTGAATGTATCAACCACTTTTCTTCCTACATAACCTCTTGGATTACTTAATATTCTTGCCCCTGCAATTCTATAATCCCCAGGACTATGAATATGCCCATGGAACCAGGCATCAATTTCATATTCATGAAACAGGTATTTCAAATCATTACAATAAGCTAGTTTCTTAAGTGCGTTTGAAGCGTCATTCCAGCTCCACTCGGTAGGTGCATGATGGGTAACAACAATGGTTTTACCGTCAAAAGGTTTTTCCAATTCCTCTTCTAACCATTGTTTTGAGACATAATGAAGCTTAGAAAAAATGATTTGATTAAATGCTTCATCATTAAATGTTATTTTTCTAAAATCATTTAAAGACTTACCAATCGCTTCTGCTTTTTCATCCCCATCCACATAAAGATCCGTCCATAAACTACAGCCAAGAAATCGGATTCCCTTATAAACAAAGGTATTATTCTCTAAAAAATGCACGTTACTTCCAGCACATTCCGCCCTTATCGCTTTTAATGCATCTTTATATTCACAAGTATAAAACTCATGATTACCTGCCACATAAATAACCGGTTTATCTAGTGTTTTAAGCCAATCCAAACCTTGCTTAAAGATACCAATATCACCTGCCGCTACTATTAATTCAGCATCATTATCCGGTGCGCTTAAAGCACCAAATTCCAAGTGAATATCAGAAAAATAATTTATCCTCACAATTTAACTCTTATGTCTAATCCGTATGGAGTATAATTATTCAGTATAACATCTTTGTCATATAACAAGCTTATAGCTTAGGAAGCTGAAGTAAATAACACCCAAATTAACATGGTTTTTCTGGATGTTTTTTAGTAGCAGCTCCTTAGATTAAGATTATCTCTATTCAATTCAGAAAACATTATCATGTCAATTAGCCCTAGAAAACAAACAAACCAAGTCTTGGTTGGCGATATTAAAGTCGGTGGCGGCGCACCTATCGTTGTGCAATCAATGACCAATACGGATACAGCGGACATTGCTGGATCAGTTAAACAAATAATGGAGCTTTCCACTGCTGGCTCTGAACTGGTTAGAGTGACAGTTAATTCTGAAGAGGCTGCAAAAGCAGTACCTGAAATTCATAACCAGTTAATACAAAAAGGCTTTTCAGTTCCTATCGTAGGCGACTTCCATTTTAATGGCCATAAATTATTAGAAAAGTATCCCGCATGTGCTGAAGCATTAGCAAAATACAGAATCAATCCAGGTAATGTCGGTCGAGGTAAAAATCGCGATCCTCAATTCCAGCAAATGATTGAGTTTGCCTGTCAATATGACAAGCCTGTTCGTATTGGTGTTAACGGCGGAAGTCTTGACCAATCTGTTTTAATGCGTTTATTAGATGAAAACAGACTAAAAGACACACCTCAGGAACTACCCGCGATTACTCGTGAAGCGATTGTTGTTTCTGCCTTAGAAAGTGCAGCAAAAGCTCAAGAGTATGGTTTGGGCGCAGACAAAATCATCTTATCCTGCAAAATTAGTAATGTGCAGGAATTAATCAATATTTACCAGGACCTTTCTAGCCGTTGTGATTACGCTTTACACTTAGGTTTAACAGAAGCCGGTATGGGATCGAAAGGTATTGTGTCTTCATCTGCTGCCTTATCTGTATTAATGCAACAAGGTATTGGTGACACGATTCGTATTTCCTTAACACCTGAGCCAGGTGGCGCAAGAACAACTGAAGTTGTTGTAGCACAAGAAATATTACAAACCATGGGCTTCCGTGCGTTTACCCCCATGGTGATTGCTTGTCCTGGGTGTGGTAGAACGACCAGTGATTATTTCCAAAAACTAGCTCAAGATATCCAATCTTTTTTACGCGCCCAAATGCCTTCTTGGAAAGTAAAATACAAAGGTGTTGAAGAAATGGAAGTCGCGGTGATGGGTTGTGTTGTAAACGGCCCTGGTGAAAGTAAAAATGCTAACATTGGTATTAGCTTACCAGGTACTGGCGAAAGCCCTGTTGCTCCCGTTTATGAAGATGGTGAAAAAACAGTGACTTTAAAAGGCGATAGAATTGCTGAAGAATTTCAGGAATTAGTAGAACGTTATATTGAGTCTCACTACGGTACTCATTAAAAAATAGAGTGTGGGGCGGACTTTAGTCCGCCATTCCTCTTCGTCTTACATTGTAATTCGGCGGACTAAAGTCCGCCCTACAATAACATTGACTTAAGCAATTTGGGTGCAACACCCGACCTACCAAATTATTAATCCGCTACTGTAGTCCATTTAGCTGCTAATTTTCCTGACGCTATTCCCAAACCGACACCAACAAGCAATGAGAAAGAAATTACAAGTAATGGATTTTCCCAAGCAACATTAAGAAGTACTTCAGGAGTCAACATATTAGGTGTTTGCAACAAGTAAGCAAAAGTTGCTGAATAACCAAGCACTGTTGCTGGTATGCATGAAAGAACCTTCAAATTCGCTGCAAGACATGAAACGATAACAGAAGCACAAACAACAATTCCAGCCATAAAAGGAAAACCAAGCGTTGCATCCGCAGGAATATTAGTCAACTGAACCGCTGCATACCAAGCCATAGCAACACCAAAAATGCTACATATTGCTGTATTTTTTGCCGCCTCATCATTTCCACCAAGCGCAAAATATGCTGCCCATGAAATAGTTGCCGCCCAGATTAAAAAAACACCCGCTAACGGACCTACTGCCAAAAATACAGCGGCACCAGCCAACACACCAATACTTACGGAAAGTGCAGTAAGACTATTCATATTAATATCTCCAAAAATTCACCTCATTAATAATTGTTGAATAGGCTTTGCAGAGAGGCAGTGCCACAAAACCAGACATAAATACTGAGTGGGCAAACAAATATAAATCATGCCTAGCCAAAGTATCTGGCAAATTTAAGCATACCCCAGCAAAATAAGCAAAATGTACTATTCGCTCTCCATGCTCTGCTTAATAAAAGCAGAGGTAACTATATCCATAGTTGAAATATGATTTACATACCATTTTGGCCATGCATCTCTAACATAAACAGCTAAATCATCCTGCTTACGACTACTTTCCCAAGCGGAAATTACTAATTCTAAACCGTTTAAAGCGTCAATGTGCTCGCCATGATGACAATGATAGGCAGGAAAATTATATTTTTCCATCATGCCATTCTCTCGCTCAAAATGCGCTTTGGTATGTGCCAGCCACTCTTGACATAATGTTGTTATTTTTTCTGAGTCATTCGCAACTATAGCGGCATTCACCTGATTAACAATATTTAGTTCATCGCGATGCACAACATTCATCGCATCCATGGCTACTTGAGGAATATCCTCGCACTCCAATACATTATTACTTGCCATTTTTTCACCTTATATCTTATATCCCAACTGTTCATTGTATAGCGCTGCAATTAAATTTGCCTGGTAAACCATCCCAACTAAGCGTCGCTCTGAATTAACAATAGGTATTTGCCTATGCCCGTGAATAGACATTAAAGAAACAAGCTCTACTATATGCGCTGTATCAGGCAAGGTAAGAACCGAGCTGGTCATAATAATACCCACCGCTTCTGGTTTAGATGATATTACATCAGCACTACGATGTATAAAAGACCGGAATTTATCCTGAAAACTCTTATAGACATTTAAATCTATACATTTAAAAAAATCGTTCCAGGTAATAATACCAATCACGCGTTTTGAACGATCGATAACAGGCATCGCTTTTAGATTTTTTTTACGCATCAGTTGCCAGGCATCTTCCACCTCCGTGCCAAACTCTACTGTTTCAATATCCCTTATCATAATATCTGCACACAAAACATTCCCTTTAAGACGTTTAAAAGCATGTTCTTCAACTGAAGATAATAGATGACTAAGATCTGCTGGTGTCATATCAATGAATACGTCACTTTCCTTCAATGCTGAGCTAAGATCATGCTCAGAAAACCCAACAGAGTGTATGGGTAATGTCATGTTATGACGCTGGGAGACAGACTTTTTTATAGGTAAAGGACTAGGGTAATCCCTATCCATTACCCAGCGATTAATGATAATAACCAATATCAACATAGTTAAAACATTGATCGCGACTGGAACCAAGACAAAAGAATAACCTAGCGATGTAATTGATGCGCCTGCCATTATGGGAGTTAAGCTGGTTGCAGCGCCTGGAGGATGTAAACAACGAAGCAACAACATTAAAAGGACTGATCCCCCTACTGCTGTAGCTGCCGCCGTTGAGGTTTCTGATATATTTAAAGCACAAGCAACACCCACAAATGCAGAGACCAATTGTCCACCAACAAATGGCCAAGGTTGTGCTAATGGACTCGCAGGAATAAAAAAAAGAATAATAGCTGATGCTCCCATAGAAGCCACAATCATCGGGTAACCTGGCCAGGGAGAAATAACTTTAGTCATTAAAGCAATAAAGAAAATTGAACAAAAACAAGCTAGCAGAGAAATAAACTTAGCTTTAAACCCTAAATTAACAGGATCGATTGATAAGTATCTTAAAAAATGAAATATTTTCATCACTAAAAACAAGGTAAATTACTTTGGTTATAATTTACCAGTTTTTCATTGCTTTTATGTAAAAACTTACCTAGTACCCTTGGTATTTGGAAAATTAATGGCTAAAAACACCTCGTCTATCCAGTTTAAACAAGAAACCAGCTAACCCATTTCAGCAAACATGTCTTTGATTGCGCCACATTCAGGACATTCCCAATCATCAGGCACATCAGCCCAAAAAATCCCAGGTATAATTCCACTGTCTGGATCACCTTCTGCTTCATCATAAATATGGCCACAAACTTTACATTTATATTTTTTAAATCCAGACATAAAACCACCTTAAAACAATATAAAACACACAAGCATCGATCAATTATACTCCAAAAAAAAGTCATTTAAAATCACTAAAACAGACAAATTATCATCAAAAAAATAACCATCAAATCCCTTATTACTACTGGTCTAATTGCTATTAACAGGCGTATACTAGCAGCTAGAATCATTAACAAAAGCAGGGAAATATTAACTATGTCTGATCTACAAAAATGGGATGTCGAAGACGAAGCGTTTTGGGAGTCTGAAGGCAAAAAAATAGCCAATCGTAATCTATGGATTTCCATCCCCAGCCTATTAACTGGCTTTGCTGTTTGGTTATACTGGGGAATCATCACAGTACAAATGCTAAATTTGGGTTTCCCCTATGAAAAGTCGCAATTATTTACATTAATGGCGATTGCAGGGTTAACTGGAGCTACTTTACGTATTCCCAGCAGTTTTTTTATCCGTCTATGTGGTGGGCGTAACACCATTTTCTTTACCACTGCACTATTAATGATACCTGCATTAGGCGCAGGTATTGCTTTACAAGATAAAAACACACCTTTTTGGGTGTTTCAAATTTTAGCTTTATTATCTGGCTTTGGTGGTGGTAATTTTGCTTCCTCCATGTCCAATATCAGCTTTTTCTTTCCTAAAAAAGTACAGGGCTTAGCTTTAGGATTAAATGCAGGTTTAGGTAACTTTGGTGTTACTACCATGCAAATCCTGATCCCGCTCTCCATGACCTTCGGCCTATTTGGTGCAATGGGTGGAGAATCTATGATTCTTGAGGCCACATCAGGAACGCTGGTAGGAAAAATACCTGCTGGTACTGAAACCTACATACAAAATGCCGGTTTTATCTGGTTGTTACTTCTTATTCCCCTCGCCTTTTTGGGTTGGTTTGGAATGAATAACATCCGCACAGAAGAGGTTTCTCCAACCGTCCGAAGTCCAATCGTCAGCTTTGGCATGATTAGCTTTATGCTGTTGATTAGCTTCATCAGTGCAATCTTTGGCTTATGGCTAATGCTACCGGAAGCCGTAAATGGCTCTGGCTTTAATGTTCCTAAAGAAATCGCATTATTTATTGTTATTGCATTAACAGTTTCTTTATTGAAAATTATTCCTGGTCAAATTGGTGATAGTTTAGGTCGTCAATATCAGATTTTTGATAATAAACATACCTGGGTAATGAGTATTATTTACACCATGACCTTTGGTTCATTCATCGGTTTTGCAGCTTGTTTTCCATTAGCAATCAAAGTTATTTTTGGCTACCAACATGTATTAGTTGATGGTGTTATGAACCATGACATACCTAACCCTAATGGTCCCAGTGCATTAATGTATGCTTGGACAGGGGCATTTATTGGGGCTCTAATTCGTCCTGTAGGTGGAATGATTGCTGATAAATTTGGCGGCGCCTGGGTCACTCATGTGTGCTCATTTGTTATGGTTCTAAGTGCGGGTGGTGTTGCTTACTATATGAAAGCAGCTTACAGCTCAGCAACGCCAGAAGAGTTCTTTATTCCTTTTTTAATTCTGTTTTTAGTTCTTTTTGCTGCCACAGGTATTGGTAATGGCTCTACTTTTAGAACTATTTCTCAGGTTTTCCCTAAAGAACAAGTTGGCCCAGTATTAGGTTGGACATCTGCTGTAGCTGCTTACGGTGCGTTCTATATTCCTAAAGTATTCGGTGAGCAAATCAAAGCTACAACTCCAGAAGTTGCTTTAATGGGATTTGCTGCATTTTA